>JAHFGK010000112.1 GCA_023247475.1 Candidatus Omnitrophota bacterium | reverse complement strand
AATCTGCGTTTTCAAACCGTCCTCATTGACCACAACATGAGGCGACTTTCCATTGAGCGCGTCTACGAAATGATTGATCTGACGGATAAAACCCTCTTTCATGCCCATTTCATGAGAAATTCGCTTCCACTCATCCCAACTCTTAAATTTATAGGTTAAGCCTTTCAAGTCCAAAAGGACGGTACCATCCTCTCCATAAATTTCAAGATAAGTCTTGGAAGGCACGGAGGTTGACCAACTCAAATCAATGTTTCCTACGGGTCCATTTTTCAGTACACAGTTGATTTGGGCAGTATCTTCCACTTCCAGATTTTGACAATTGTGGAAATTGGCCGAAATTTTTTCAATATCTCCTAATAAATAACGGATAAGATCAAAAGCATGGGGGCCATTATCCATGACAACGCCGCCTCCGGAGATTTCTTTTTGAACATACCAACTGCCCGCCACATTGATATAACCGCCGAACATTAATCGAAAATTTAAGATTCGGCCTAAACTCCCCTTTTCGATCAATTCTTTGGCTTTTAAAACTTCTTCATAAAATCGGAATTTGAAAGCTGTTAAAAGGACGAGTTTCTTTTCGTTTGCTTTTTCGGTCATCGCTTGGGATTGATCCACCGAAATCGCCAATGGTTTTTCGCAAAGGACATGAATCCCGGCGTCAAGTAAATCCAAAACAATATCGTAATGAGTTGAGGGAACGGTGCAGACACTGACACCATCCAAGCGTTCATTCTTGATCATCTCTTGATGGGTTTTATAAACCCGTACACTCGTATTGATCTTTTTGGCGAAATCCTTGGCCTTTTCAAGGTCGGTATCCGCAAACGCTACCAGTTCAACTTGAAAATTTTTTTTATAGGAATCCAAGTGCCAACGTCCCATCTGCCCACAACCGATGATACCAACCCGAATCTTTTTGCCTTCTTGAGGCAAAGGACTAGAACTTGATGATTCCTGAATAGGAAAATCGGTAACGGCGCTGCGGGTGGATGATTGGCTCAAGCACAGACGAATAGCTGCCACTATTTTTTCCACTCTTGCTTTATCCCAACTTTCATTGAGAGGAATACAAATAAGATGCTTCAATGCTTCTTCGGCATGAGGGCAGAGACCTTCTTTATATTCATAAATCTTATCAGTCACTCTCGGACTAAAAGGAAATTGCGAATCCCCAAATGTCTTTTTGGCGGTTAATGACTCGCTACATAAATAAATTGGTTTACCTGTGTAACCGGCGGAAACGCCGATTTTTTGTTCCTTCATCTTCTTGGCGAAACTTTCGATATCTCCATTTTTAAGATGCATCGGATACAACCAATAAGAAGATTGAGCACCGGATGTCACGGGGGCAGGAATAATTTCGGGAATGTCGGATAATAATTGTGTCAAGTGCGTTCCCAGTTCATTTCGCTTTTGGACAACGTTTTTGACTTTTTTCAGTTGTGCCAATCCCACCGCCGCTGTCAATTCATTCATGCGATAATTAGGTGACAGAGAAAGATAAGCACGTGCTCCCCATCCTTTTCGAGCATAGTTTTTATCCACAAAAAATTTCATACGTTCATAGTACGCTTTGTTAGAAGTAATTGTCATTCCGCCATCACCTGTTGTCATATGCTTGGCTTGCTGAAAACTAAAACAACCAATATCCCCAATTGTCCCCACATACCTTCCCTTATATTCCGTCACGTGAGCTTGCGAACAGTCTTCGATAAGAGTAACGTTATGTTTCCTGGCAATCTTCAACATAGCCTCCATATCACAAGGATTACCAAAAAGGTGAACAACAATAATGGCTTTTGTTCGCGGCGTAATTTTACGTTCAACATCCACAGGATCCATGTTATAGGTTTTATCAACGTCAGCAAAAATAGGAATACACTGTTGGTATAAAATAGGAATGACCGTTCCCAGATCCGTAATCGGGGCGGTAATTACCTCATCCCCCGGGTTTAAATCCAAAGCCCCCAATGCTGTATGAATGGCGGCTGTCCCGGAAGTGGAAGCAACGGCATAAGGAACGCCATAAGTTTTCGCAAACTCTTTTTCAAATTCTGGGACCATTTTCCCACCAATGCCGAAAAGATTTTGGCTTAATAAAGCTTGATGAATAAGTTTTAATTCCTCTGCATCAAAGAGCCTTCGACCAGCAAATCGTTTGGCCGGCGACATTAAAAGGGTATAAATCCAATTTAACACAGGCTCTTTAAGAATATTTCGTATTTTGGTGAGTACTTTTCTAAACATTTATATCTATCTCCCCTATCTATTCTTCCTCTCTATTTATTTACCAGACTCAGCATTGCTTTCTTTACAGAAAGGGGCATCACCTTTCTGATTCTTCTCCCCAGAGAAGTTGAGGCCATCTGTTGCCATAAAGGCATACGAAATTGCCCTTGCGCATTCAGTGCGAGAACTTTCTCATAATACTCAATCTCCAAAGCATCCACTTTACTTTGCTCCAACCTTTCAACACTTTTCCTGGCATTGCCTTTGATAATTTTTCTTAGGCCTTGATCCGTACACGCTAAGTGAATCATCTCCGCAATGGCTTGGGGTTTTTCGAAATCTTTAATAAGCAGTCCATTTTGCATATGGGTTACGGCTTCGGCGATTTCGGGAATATCGGAGACAACGAGAACGGCTTCTGCGGCAAGCGCCTCAATGAGTACGATACTAAACCCTTCCCACCGGCTGGGATTACACATACAATCCGCAAAGGAGAAATACCGAGGGAGCTCTTCATTTTTAATGGCTTCAATAAAAAAACATTGATTTCGAACACCTTCCTGTTCGGCAATTTTGATATATTCCGCGGGATCTCCTTTGCCAACGGCAAGAAGAACATAATCGCTTCCTAATATCCTCAGCGCTTTGATCAAATTGTCTAAATTCTTCTCTTTAGCTTTTCTTCCTACGTGCAAAATTTTGTACTTAAACGGGTACTGCTTTTCTAAATCAGCAAATTCTTCCTTAGCACAAGGACGCATAACACTAAAATTAACTCTGTTTGGAAGAATCCATACCCTATCTTCTTTTTTAAATTTTGTCAAAACGAGTCGTCGAACAGCACTTGACATACACAAAACAACATCTGCCTTCGCGACAGAATCCGAGAGAACATGAGGCCTGGTATTATGGACCGAAACAATGACAGGAACTCCATTTACTTTATTTTGACAAGCCATATCGCATGGCCAGTAACCCCCATAGGCACGTACAATGTCAATATTCAATTCCTTGATACGTGCGCGTAATTCCTCTGGTTTTGTATTGATCACCTTCATGCCTAATAAATGAGGATGATCATTTTCTAGTGGAGACAATAAATACACTTCGTCAAAATACTTGCCAGGATTATAATATTCTTCCAACCACTTTTCGCCGAAACCGCTGGCAAGATAGATAGAAAGAGGGTCACTGGGTATCACAGCTAATCTTTTCATTTTGCCTTCTCCACTTCCCAGCGTGTTGGTAACTTTAAAGCTCCCCGCGCGTTTCTGGCTCTTCCCACAACGAATTTGTAGGTCATATTATGCCAGTCCATTAAATTATCCGGTGTCTCTTCCGCAATCACCGTTGAGCATAGATAATTTTTCGTAGGCACATGGAATTCCTTGATATGGATTTTGACCTTAATCCTACCGATTAAATCCCCGTTGAATTTCTGATTTTCGTAATCGCTGTTGATAGAGTAGTTAAACCCAGTATTATCATAAAAATTTACGCCAAAGATGGGATTACATAATTTCTCGTGTATCAGGCACTCTAATTGAATCGTAAGTTCCTGCCCTGATTCTAAAAATGATATTTCTTGTCCTTTGCTGTCAAAAAACTTAAGAGAAATTAATTCGGCTTTCCCTTGTTCTCTCGACTTTGTGATAGCGTTGAGGGGAGTTTTTGCGGATTTATATTCTAAGACATCCTTAATATACATACTGACTGCATCCTCGCTGGGGCCTAGAAATTTTTCTTTGCCACGCTCAAGATATAAACATCGACTCGTGTATTCCCGGATAGTATGCTCATTGTGAGTCACAAGAATAATCGTCGTTCCGCTTTTCCTAATCTCACTCATCTTCTGATAACATTTGATCTGAAAATCCTTATCGCCGACCGACAAAACCTCATCGACAAGCAGGATATCCGGCTCACAGTGCACGGCTACAGAAAATCCTAAACGTACATACATGCCGCTTGAGTAACTTTTAACCGGCGAATCCAGAAAATCTCCAATATCCGCAAAAGCAACAATCGAATCAAATTTCTTGTCGATTTCCTTTCTGTTCATGCCACGGATGGCCGCATTGATATAAATATTTTCTCGTCCTGATAATAATGAGTGAAAGCCGGCGCCAACGGCAATAAGGGCGCCCACCCTTCCCTGAACCGTGATTTTGCCTTTATCCGGCCAGAAAATGCCATTGAGCATCTTTAAAAGTGTTGTCTTCCCCGAGCCATTGGGACCAATGAGGCCAAAGGACTCTCCGCGTTTAATTTCCCAGGAAACATTATCCACCGCCCAGAATTCATCCTTTCTTAAGATCTCAGAATGGGAACTTAATCCCAACACATTTTTCCCGATGTCCGTCATCCCATACACCATCGATTCCTTAAGTGATTTACAATATTTTTTAGATACATTCTCAGCTTTTATAACCACATTATTATTCATACTAAATCCTCTCGGAGATTCTTGTCTCAGTTAGGTGAAAGATAATCAAAGCGACGATTAAAATGAGAAAGGAGATCAAAGAGGAGATCAAAAAGCCCTTGGGTGCAGTGATTGTCCCTTTAAGCACAAGATCTCGACCCGTGGTAATAAAATAGTACATGGGGTTATATTTGGTTATTTGGCCTAATAACCCCATCTCTGGCCTGGCATATAGAACAGGAGTTAAATACATTAAAATTGTCATCCCTATGGAAAGTAGACTTCCTGCGTCCCGGACAATGGCATTTAAAAGTGAGACAATAAACCCCAATCCGAGCGTAAGAAAAATTATCGGGATAATTACGATCGGAACTAAAAAGATTGTTTGCTGAGGGACCATCCCATAAACAATGAACAATATCCCAACAAGGACAAATTGAATTAAAAATGAGACAATCGGTTTACCAATTGAGGCGAAGACCAATGACTTTTTAGAAAAGTTAATACGCAGGATCATATCCCCGGCATTAGCCAACGAACTTCCGCACGCAATAATCCCCGATGAAAATATCTGCCAAAAAGCCATACCGGAAATGGCATAAATAGGATACGGAACGGAGATATGCCCCAGATTAAAAATCCCTGAGCGGCTTAAGAGAATAAAGGTAGCTACATTCACGATAGGCAATATCACGATCCATACAAAACCAATCAACGACTGCTTATACATGGAAAAAAAATCTCGCCTAAAAAGCTGGTAGGTCAACCACCTATTAGCTTTCACCTCATTTAATATCTCGCCAAAAATGGAACGATATCCTTTTTTAAGCGAATTATCTGGCTCGTACGTTGCAATTTTTTGTTGTTGCATTTGTTTTGTTTCCTTCTTTTTAGAAAAAATCTTTAATCGTTTTTTAAATTATTAATTATGCTGATTAATATCCAATTCCTTTTTAATTGCTTCATGGGTAAGGTCAGGAATTCCTTCCGCCTTTTCAATAAGACCGAGTTTAAAGTAAATGTCATCCATTTTTTCTTTCTTGGCTAAAGCCAAATAACAAGCCTTTCTCGCCCAGGAATAAGCCTTTTGTTGATAAAAAACATCGACAACCGTAAGGATATTCTCTACACTCAAATTCAATTCAGAAGCCTTCGCTAACACCGTATAAGATTCCTGATATTGTGCCTTTCTGGCTAATACTTTAGATAACACGAAATAACCCCGGGGGTCTTTGGGGGCCTGATCAATCATTCTCTGGCTCAGTGAAATAGCATGATCATAATCACCGATCCCTTCATAAACGAAAGCTGTCTCCCTCATAATCCCAATACTATTGGGAGTATACCGTGACGCTTGTTTAAACAGATCCAGCGCTTCTTCCACCCTTCCCATTTTCTGACAAATCTGTGCTTTCAGGATAATTGCGGTAACATCAGTTGGATCAATCCTTAAAACTTCATCTATTTCCCTTTCAGCCTGTTCATAGAAACCTAAATTTTTCAAATTTATCGCTCGGTTATAATACGGCGTTACTGCTAAAGTGGGATAACGCAAAAGTTGTGCCTCTGCCGGCTTTGTTTGCCATCGGGTTAAATCCGTAACAAGGCGGGTGATCGTATCTCGATTCTGGGGTATATCCTTAAGGAAAACAACGGCATCATAATCAAAATAAATGAGCTTCCATTCCGGATGGAAATATATTTGCCTCAAGAACTTATCCGGGAACGATTTATTGGTAACGGTCAAAATAACTCCCGTAATATTAAATTTGTCGACTTGGCTCTGAAAAACATCCCAGTTGCTTTCTTCCAAAATTTTCCGATACGTTTTAAAAAATTTTGCTCCAAATACTTCCGTCCGCCCATCAATGAAGACTCTAATATTAGGATAATGCCGAATAATCAGAGGATGTCCTACTGCTAGGTTATTAAAAAAGTTCCCTCGAATATTATGATTAACTAAAAAATCCCCCACTCTACGCGGAAACTTTTGGTCGGATAATCTACCATAAGAACTTTGGAGCTTGAGTGTAACAATATCAAAATAATTCGACTCCTTTATCATCTTCCGACCACAGTAGCTGACCCACACAATGAATCCCAACTGTAAAAAAATGATGAGGGGATACTTCAATCTATACCAGGATTTCGATACCGGAAAAATGTCTTCCAAACGCATGTTGGATAGGTTCACTATCAATGATAAATAAGCGGCCGGTGCAAAGAACAGTAAATTACGCGACGCGATCCAAGAAAAGAATAGAAAAATCAGCCAAAATATAAAAACACGAAGGTCAATCTTGCGGTAGTTGAAAATGAATCCAACCAATGACAAGATAATCAATATTTTGTAAATAGGGCGGGCATGTGGATTCAGGAGGTTATCGATGGACACAGAACGATGAAGTTCCCCAATGTAGGAATAGAAAAATCTTGATTCTCCCGGGGCATCCAATATAATCTTGATCGGATACAAAAATCCGTCCACAAATTGTGGATTGATGAAACAGGCGAGAATAAGAGCCACCCCAATCTTTTTAAGCCTACGGTATTCGTCGTCACTCAGCCTTCCGATGGAATTCCATTCATACGGTAATGGGATATGACGTTTGATATACTCTGAGGCCAAAATGACCAGAGCAAAGAGCGGCCCAAAAATGAAAAACCCGTGTATATTCGTCCAAAGGATCTGCAAAATAAAAAGAACATAAATCGTCCAGGATCTTTTTAGGAACAACCATAATAGGAAGATATAAATAAGCGAGAACCAGAGACTTACGTTATCTGGCCTCATCAATGGCCGTTCAGGGGCGACTAACGTCACTAAAACGAGAAGGAAAGCAACCAGAAAAATCCGGTCTCTCCTATACCCCAGCAATAAAAGGATTAGAAACATTGTTACTGTCATCCATGCCTGTAAGGAAATAAGTCCCCAATCACCGAAGGCTTGACGAAGGGAATAAAGCAACACTTGCCAAAGCCATTCATGATCAATCCAGCGTTGTCCTGCCATGGAAAAACTGAATACCTCAGTTGTGGGGATACCATGCTGCATAATATA
>JAHFGK010000111.1 GCA_023247475.1 Candidatus Omnitrophota bacterium | reverse complement strand
GATGGAGGCGGCTGTTCAAGCAAGTATGAAAGCTGCTCAAAGAATAGGTGTTCCCAAACCTTTGATGGTAGGAGTAACTGTATTGACAAGCGAAGAAAGAAACGATAATATACTCCCTCTTGTGATGGAGAGAGCACATTTGGCAAAAAAATTTGGTTTAGATGGTGTCGTCGCCTCTGCCCAGGAAACGAAATTTATCCGTCAGGAATTCGGGAAAGATTTTATTATTGTGACACCGGGAATTAGGTTACCCGACGAGAATACCGCAGATCAAAAAAGGGTCGCCACACCAGACGAGGCTATCCAAAATGGCAGCGATTATTTAGTGGTAGGTCGTTCCGTCATTAAAGCCAAAGATCCTTTTGGAGCTGTTAAGAAAATTTTAGATAAGATGAATTCGGTAAAATAGGACAAGATTTTTTTTATGATGGACCCACAACCCACATGAGGGCTTCTGGTAATTCGAAATAAACTAGCTGCATAATCGAAGACTTTTGACTTAAACCGATAGAATTTTGTAAATTATTTTTGGGCGGAGCTGACTATTCTAAGAAAGTAATCTATTGTAGTCAGCACAGTCTCATCTACATCTTAAATGTTTTAAGGAAAGATGGGGCGGCACCAATTTCTTTTTAGTGAAAATTTTGAGGTAATTGGTACTGCCCTTGATTTTCCTAGATAAAATTAATGAAATCAAGGGCGGTTAGCTCAACTGGTAGAGCACTTGACTTACATTCAAGAGGTCGTAGGTTCGATTCCTGCACCGCCCACCAAAAATTGTGGAGCAATTTTTGGTGAGGCTCGCCATCTCACCGAAGGCAGATGGCGGCCCACCAGTCATCTTTTCAATTATTAAAGGTTTTTAAAATTTCAAATTAAAAAAAGCCTTTGGTTTTAGCCGGGCCAACAAAGAGGGAGCCCTTATGTTAAACGGAAAATTGATTTTGGACATCATTCATATCGGTGGCTTTGTCCTGTACATCCTTGTTCTTTGTTCGATTGTATCCATTACCGTTATTATTGAAAGGATCTTATATTATGGGCGATCATCCGTGGTTAAACGGGCGCCTTTTATGGCAAAAATTCGTGCGGAATTGGAAAAAGGGGAAATCAAAAAGGCAATTTCGATGTGTAATGAAATTAACGCCCCTTTTGCCAACGTCGCCAGGGTTGGGCTCAATCTTTACGGTCATACCGAACGTTTGATCTCGCAGGCCATGGAGCGGGAGATTGTTGTCGAAACGATTAAATTGGAACGTTATATCGGTATCAGTGGAACGATTGGCAGTACGGCGGTCTACATTGGACTCTTAGGAACTGTTATCGGAATTATTCGGGTTTTTCATGACATCTCTTTAAAGGGTGGCAGTGGAATTAACGTGATTATTGATGGAATTAGTCAATCTCTGATATTAACGGCGGCAGGACTTGTTGTCGCTATCCCGGCGGTTGTCGCGTATAATTTTTTTGTCAGAAAAATTGATAATTTTGTCGCCGATATGGACCTGTGTGCCTCGGAATTGGTTGATTTGCTATGTGTAAAAGTAAAAGATAAATGAAGCGAAGACCTCGCCAACGATTAGTTGCGGAAATTAATATCACACCCTTAACGGATGTTATTTTGGTGCTCCTCATTATCTTTATGGTGACCACGCCGCTTGTTTTCCAATCAAGTATTCAGATTGATTTACCGAAATCAAAGAGCACCGAAGAACCTCCCGCTCGCGAAATTACGGTTGCCATTGATGCCAATGGCCAGGCATTCCTTGGCAATAAGCAATACAGCTTGAGATTTGATCTAGATCTTTTAAAATTTGAACTTTCTTCCAGGATTAAAAACAAAAAAAATACGACGATTCTTATTAGAGGGGATAAAAACGTGCAGTATGATTTTGTGATTAAGGTGATGGATATGGCCTCGCAGCTCGGGATTAAGAAGATTGTCTTATTAACGGAGCTAACGCAATAAACGGATTTTACGGGTTAGACGTTTAAAAAATTTCTTTACATATTTTGGTTTCAATATTAAACTAAACCGCAAATTTTAATCGATTCAGGGGACGTGGTGTAGCCTGGTTAACATGCAAGATTGTCGATCTTGAGATCGCGGGTTCAAATCCCGTCGTCCCCGTGTTTTAAAAATCTTAGCAGTGAAAAGGACACCACATCATCAATAATGGTGTCTTCTTATTTTGAGGTGAGGATATTTATAGAGCTTTTCTTTTCAGGATTTTAACCCCGTGATTCCAGGCCCAACCCGGTGGGTTTTGCCAGTCCCCAAAAGTCGCTATGGGTTCAAAATGGTCATAGATATATTTTCCTAGAATAGGGCAATAGGTCCTTCCTAAGAAGCCAAGGCCTCTATTAGTAGAGTAAGCCCGGCTTGATAACAACACATAATTGACATTTTTATTTTCTAATTCGCTGATAATCTTTTCTTCCTGCTCGGGTGGAATATTAATATGTTCAAAAAAGATGGATTGGCGTGTAGGACTTTTTTTATCCGTCAAATAATAATAAAGAGGATCATAGGGTAAAGCAAAAAATGTCTCCTCTTTTTTTAGATGGGTCATTAAATAATTCGAGGCATTTTGTACAGTATCAATCCATTCGGGGTTGTTCCCCAGAAAGACTTTTCCTCTCTCCAGAGATAAATAATGTTCGGCTGTTTTAGTATGGGAAATAATTTGATATTGACCATAAAAATTTAATCCGGCAAGGCATAATATGGCAACATACAATAACCCACGAATCCAACGGGAGAGCTTTTGGGTTCCAATGGCAATAACCAGAAAAATGAGTAGGATGCTAAAAGGTCTGGGCCAGTAGGTACGGTAGACGACACCGCTTTTAGCAAATTCATGGAAGGCCGCCAAATAAAAAATGACGAGAAGGAGTACGGCGAAAAAAATATTATTTCTCAATTGTTTGTCCGTCGATTTGCTAAAAATGAGTGTGATGGTTTTCACCGAGGAAACTATAATAATAAAACCAAAGATACTATTTGGCCAATTGGAGATCATATTTTGAAAAATGGATTTTAAAAAAAGGAAAGTTGTTTTGAGGACCGGTGTATTGTAGGGGTGGTCAACATCCAAATAAGGCAGACATTGTCTTATGGCATAGAGAGGCAATGGATGTAAAAGTGCCCAGTAAATGAACCCCATGATAAGAGGCAACCCCACAAAGGATAAAAAAAAGATTCTTTTCATCGACCCAGTTAATGGCACTTGGCTCAATATATTCATAATAGATAAAAAGATGACAAAACTCCCAAGGGCAGATAAGCCGATGTTAATCTTTATCAATGACAGTATCAGAATATTAACTAATCCCCAATAAAGATAATCCACTTTGGGTTGGCGGATGTACCGAAACAAACAATATATTAAAGCCATAAGAAATGTAATCCCCCCCACATGATTATACGTATAAAAAAAATCGTCGTTAAATACCCAAAACCAAATAGCGGCCATTATAGCCACATAATAAGGAATGAATAAGGACAGGGCTAAATATATGAAAACACCGCTTAGAACCATAAGAATTATTTTGCCGATAAGGATACTTTGGATTTTTATCCCCAGAATTTTAAAAATTATCCCATAGTAATAGGGCATGAGAGGGCCATAGACCCACCAATAATCTTTAAAGGGAAGCTGCCCATCCCAGGCTACTTTAAAACAATATAAATCACGGCCGTGATCTCCTTGAGCCAAGAGTGGTTGAAAATTATAGGAAGGCGAGAGGATGAGAATACCAGTGATGATGGTCAGCAAGAAAAAAATTATTTTAGGATGGTAGGAGTCTTTTGGTTTCATTTCATATGAAAAAGAAAGCCGATTTATCATCTTGAAGATCACATTCATTATAGATTTGGAATAAACTTTAATCAATGGAAGACCATAGTTTATGTCTAGATAGTTCCATGATTTATTTAAAGTCTTTTTAAGAAAATAAGATTATGCTAGAATGCCTCAGATCATAATTGGGAATAAAGATTTAAAAACAATCCGACCAGGAGTAAGATAAAATGATTACCTTCGAAGAGTTTAAAAGATTGGAATTGATCGTTGCACAAATTAAAGAAGTGAGCGATCATCCTAACGCCGATCGACTCTATATTTTAAAAGTTGATACAGGTAAAGAAGAAAAACAAATTATTGCCGGGATTCGACAATATTATGGAAAAGAAGAATTGATGGGCCGCAAAATCGTTTTGGTGAATAATCTCCAGCCCACGGTTATTCGGGGTGAAGAATCCAATGGAATGCTTTTAGCTGTTTCCGATGAACAAGGGATTTCTCTATTAGGTGCCGATCGAGATGTTAATGTAGGTAGTGTGGTGCGATAAATTGAAATGGTTTGAGTAAAATTATATTGGTTTGTTATCCCTTTCAAAGCAGAGGCCTACTGTAACCCGCAAAAGCCACCCTATCCAAAACAGGGCATTCATACCAATAATAAAATATAGAAAACTTAATAGATTATTTTTGAAGTAAAAGTGGATCTGATTAAGCCCGGGCTCTAAGGGAATAGCTTTATAAGCTAAATTAGCTTTAAAGATCGGCGTAGGTTCTCCATTAACCGTTGCTTTCCACTGCGGGTGCCAGACATCACTATAGAAGAGCCATGCTCCTTGAGAAGAGGAGACACCCACGTTAAGCTTAAGATGATTTGAGCTGAAATGTTGGACGGTATAAGGTAAAGGCAATCGTGTATTTAATGATAAATCAGCTGGTGGATTGTGTTTTAAAATTGATAAATAGTTTGGATTTAACCTAAAAGGAGCCGATAAAAATAGAATATCTCCTTTGTAGTTAGTGTCGCTTATAGCGGAGGCGATTAATTCATCATTGTTTATTAAGTAAGCTTCGGAGAAAAATTGAATTTTGTCTTCGGTTACACCAGAAATTTTCTTTATGGCTGGATGCTGGATTGGCAATTTTAAACCTCGATTTTGGAAACCTAAAGGGGGTGTGGATAAATCATGAATCGGTTGTCCCCAATAGGCACGCATGTAGTCATTGAGGGGTTGTTGCCAAAAATCTGTTCTAAAATCAGTATCAAAGATATCCTTAAAAAGAAATATGGGTAATGACCAATAAGCCATGACAGGCAGTGAGTTAGAGATTACAGCTTTAAGAATATTTTCTCTCGGTTCTCCAATCCACAAAGATTCCCTCCGCCTTTGAGAGTAAGGAATAGATTCCAAAGCAAGGGTTTTGTATTGCTCAGGATCTAAAACAAAACTACGGAGTTGAGTTTCTAAGAATCGGTACATATATACGTCGAGGCAATGTAATAAAAGCATAAAAAGGATAATCCCATTTCGGCAACGTTTGAAATTTAACTTGGGTAGCAAAAGGAACAATAATGAATAGACAAAAGAGAATATAAATGATTGAAATAAGCGGGAAGATAAGAAGTGTTCCCTAAAAACATCATCCATCCTTGGTAGATTTGGCCCGATCATGCTCGTCACTACTTTTGTTGAATAGGTAAAATTATCGGAAAAAAGATTTAACAATAGGGTTAGTCCACACATGGCTAAAACCACAAGGAAATAAGTAAAAAGTATTGTTTTATTATTCCATTTAAAATTTTCATGAGTAAACATGGCTTCAAATCCAAATCCAGCAATAAAACATAGAAATATTTTAACCAATGTGGATGCTAAAGTTAAATGACGGAAAAATTTCATGAGCGGCCAATGATAATAAAGAAAAGTTGAAATAAAAGTAGACATAGCAAAAAGGAAAAGAATGAAAGCAGTAAGTAATAATTGTAAATTCACCTTTTGGTGGTTGAACAAGATACCTAAAATCAATAAAGGTATCGGTAACAGCCCAATGTAGAGGGTGTAATCGAAAAAGGGGGAAATTCTCAAAACGAGTTCTAACCATTTCGTAAGATCTTTGTTAGCCCCATAATTTAAAAATGTGTCTAAGGAAACACTTCCATCAATATTACGTCCAACATTAAAATTAACAAGTTGTTTATCAAAGCCCAGGGTAACCATAAGATATAGGACGAGACAAGAGAATAATGAGAAAATTAAACATAAAAAAAAATTTTTATCATATTTGAATATTTGAATTTGGTTTAAAGTTTTGAGGGGATGAAGTAAAAAGTAAATCGAAAAGTATATAAAAATAGTTAAGGAAGTTACAGGAATATTTTGAGCCAGATTTCCCATTTGTTGTATGACATACAAATTGATAGCTAGCAAACAATATCTCCATTTTCCAGTCTCGAAAAAGGAATGTATAAAATGTAATAGGAGCGGTATGGCATACAACAGATATAGATTAAAAAAATAAGAAGTCAAACCAATGCAAGATCCCATGACCGAGGAGGTAACAAAAAGACATGTAAATTTCGATGAAAAAAAACGTCTAGCTAATAACCAAGTCCCTATTAAAAGTAGTAGTTCATCGAAAAAGATGCCAAGATAAAAAATATTAAAGAAATTGATTTTTTCGATTATGTTTTTAGTCTGGAACAATATACTTGGTAGCAACCCCGCCATAACCCCCTGAATGGAATACCCCCAGGTTACTGTCGTTCCATGAGTTATAAAAGGTATCCATTGAGGGATTTCGCCATATTTGTTAGTGTTGCTGAGAAAAAAATATTGGAGGGAAAAGCCTGCGAATGCGTCATTGCCACGGATCATACGATGCTGAGAGATAATATAAAAATAAATAACTATCTGAAAGGTAAGTAAAGTCAGGAAGGGGAAACAAAGTCTTAAAAAGGAAATTTTATGTTTAGGAAACAACTTTTAGATATTAGAGATGTTGGTTTAAACAAAGTTTTATCGTCAACCACAAGATAAATCCCACCCAAAAAATGGCATTTATACCAATAATAAAATATAAAAAGTTCAAAGACTTAAATTGAAAGTAAAGATGGACTTTATTTAATCCTAATTTTAAGGGGATGGCTTTGTAAGCCAGGTTAGCTTTAAAAATAGGTGTTGGTTCGCCATTGACAGTGGCTCTCCATTGAGGATGCCAAACATCGCTGTAAAACATCCAAGGGGAATTGTGATGAGAGGTGTCTACAACGACTTCTAAATGATTTGAACTGAAATTTTGGATTTGATAAGAAATATTTAATCTGGTATTAGCAGACAAATTAGGTTTGGACCATTTTAGGTTAGGGATTTTTTTTAGATCATTTTCCTGATTGGTCTTTGATAAGAAGAGAATATCTCCTTTATATTGGGTGGCACTGATATTTTGGGCAATAGTCTTTTCTTGATCAAGGATATAGGCTTCGGAAAAGAATTGGATCTTATCTTCATCAACGCCAGCGATTTTAAGAACAGCAGGATGTTTAGAAGGAAATACAAGATTCCAACCGGCCCAACCCATCGGAGAATCTTTTAAATCGTCCTGGGATTGGCCCCAATAGGTTTTCATGAATTGGTCAAAAGGTAACAACCAATGATCTGTCCGAAAAGGATTTCCTGCTTGATCTTTAAACAGGAATGGATGAGTCGACCAATAAATATTTTTAGGGATCGGTAAGGCCTCCATCAATGTAGCTCTGGGATTATTTTTCCAGAAAGCCATGTCTCTCCTTTTGATGAACGGCATATTTTGGAAAGTAGTTATTTTATATTGATCCGGACTTAAAGGAGTCGTTCTCAGATTTATTTCGGAAAGATTATATTCATATAAATTGAATAGGTGCAAAGAAAGAGCTGCACTAATAATGTAGGTACGATATTTTG
>JAHFGK010000110.1 GCA_023247475.1 Candidatus Omnitrophota bacterium | reverse complement strand
TCATTGCACCAACTGCGAATTATTATTAAAGAAGGTGATGTCCTTCATGAAAACCTTATTAAAATTATTATTTCTCTAACTGTTGCCAACTTTACTTACGAATTAGGGAGCTTTTATTGTTTACTATTTGCGGTATATTTTTATCTATCCTTTAACTACAAAACCACCAAAATCCTTAATTCTGGTAATAAGACAAATTTTCTTAAGCACAAATCTTATGTTACCTTAACCTTTTGTCTTCCCATCATATTATATTTAACCTTTAATTTTTTAGATTTTTTCTCGAGAGGTTTAAAGTTATCCCCTGAAAGTCAAGCCATTCTACAAGTAAAAGATATTGCTCCTTTGCTGCATAATATCCTCCTAACTTTACTCTGGTGGGTATATGTCGGTATTTTCCCATCACAATGCGTAACTAATCTTGTGCAACGCACAGCTATTTTCCCACCATTTATATTAACACCAACTAAAGGAATTTTTCCAATACATGGTCTGAATTTAATACCGATATTTCCAGGAGTTATGGTGATCTTTATATACTTTTTTATCCTCTATAAAGGGATGCATTTAAACTACTTTAAAGATAAATGGAAAATATTAACTTTATTATTAGGCATGATCATCTCGTATTCAATTGTAATTTCCTTTGGTAGAATTAGCCAAAGAGGAATTCCACGAATTCTGACACACAATGCTTATTATAATTATTTTGCCTGGGTACTCTTTATCCTATTTATTTACAACTCTATTTCCTTTGACTATCTCAAAAAAGATAATTTATTAACTTTTTTGAAAAGATTAGGCCAATTATTATTAATTATATTGATTTGTATTAATGCCCTTCGAACTTTTACATTCATTCAAGAACGGACTCGCTTATATGAACCATTTACCATATTAGATAAAATCATAAAAAATTTAATACAGCAGTATGGAAAAGAAGATAATTTTTCCTTTGGCTTTGATCCCTCTCTTGCTAAAAAACTTCATTTTAATTGGGTGAAGACGACGAACAATCCTTCTGGTAAAGACTACCATTTCATTGAATTACTTTATCCACAATATTACACAGAGACTATGCCCAAATATCTGTTTTTCATTAACCCAAATGGCGATTTAGTATGGCAAGAAATTAATTATTCTAAAAATTAAAAATTTACGTTTAAACTGATAATGAATAAAATAAAACTTCTCCTCATCCCTCTTGCCATTTTCCTTTTTAGCTTTTTTCTTAGACTCTCTCTGATCAGCAAAGGGCCTTATGATGTGGATTGCTTAGACCTTGCCTTACGTGCTGAAGAGACTTTATCCACGCATCGACTTTCCTATCTTCATGGGGCAGGATATCCTTTGACGGTTATCCTCGGGGCTATTTTTGTTTCAGTGGCAAAATTCTTTCACACCTATAATGCGGTCATCGCTGTCAACTTCATGAGCGTCACCTTTGGCTCTCTATGTGTTCTCGTCCAATATCAACTCACTAAAAAATTACTAGATGAGACAGCAGCTATTTTCAGTTCCTTAATGCTCTCGATTAGTCCCATATTTTTAGGAGTATCCCTTTACGGGACAAGCCAGGTTCCTTTCTTATTTTTTCTATTACTGGGGGTAAGCTTCCTTTTGACCTATCTCAAAACCGGCCTTAAAAGACACCTCATAGCCAGTGCAATTTCCTTAGGATTAATGACAGCAACTAGAGAACAAGACATGACTCTAATATTTTGGGCAATCAGCTATCTTATTTTTGTAGGCGTCGAAACAAAAAAATCGGCAGTCATACCTTTAAGCAAAAAAAAACGATTAATATTATTTTTGATCTTCTGGTTTATTACTTTATTAGTTACGTTGCCTTTTCATATTCCTCTTCTCATGGATAAAGAAATTAGAGCTCCCTATCTTCATGAATTTTATCTAGAGATCAAAGAAGGATCTTGGGGGAATTTTATGGGAATATTATCTCCCAAATTACCCAAGGCCTTTGGATACCTCATTGAATCGCTAACGATAGGTGGCTTTATCTTCTCCCTGCTAGGGTTCATTGTCCTTGGTAAAAAAAAATATAAAATTTCTGTATTTCTTATTTTGTGGATTATCGTACCATTATTTTTCTATGGCAATCTTTACACTAACGTGTCCGCACGCTACTTTTTAATGATATTACCACCGTTCATCATAGCCCAGGCTTGTATTCTTTCTCAACTAGTAAAAAGTAAGCACCTCTTGAAATTTTTGACCTTGGTTTCTTTCCTAATTATTTTTTTCATTCTCTATTCTCGCTTTTACTCGATATTTAAATTTCGACATGACCATGCGCTTCTGCCGGAATTTGCCCAATGGGTAGCCAAGAACACCGAACCTCATGCCAAAATCATCACAGCGGATGAACGAATATTTATTGAATACTACGGACATCGTTCTACAGTGGGGCGACCTACGTGGTTGTTTATAACACCTCCTCAGGAAATAGAAAAATTTAAAGGAAACATTGATGAAATTATTGCATCGAATATTCCTGTCTACATCACCGCTTCTAGTCTCTATGCTTATGATTACCATTTTCACTTTTCTGATTTTGTCAAAAAAAATTATCGTCTCGATTTAGTTGGAAAACATGGATATGAAGAATGGCATGCGGGGGTGATAACGCCACAAATATTCTATTGTAGTCTCTATAAAATCACAAAAAAATAACTGGTGGAAACAATCGATTATTTGTTGGATGGTTTTCGGTTTCTAATGGTACGGTGGGTTACCCTTGCTTTCCTTTAAAATATTCAGAGGAAGCAAGGACTGTCCCGATTTCATCTAATAAACTTTAAGGAAAATCGGGGCTGTCTGTCTCTTGAGAATTTTGATCTTTCGTTAAGAGGTAGCCATTGTAGGCTTCCCAACCTTCTGTCGCTTCCAGAAGATGCCCCTGCTTAAGATACAATTCCATTGACTTATCTAAATTCATCTCTGTCTCAGTTTCTTGACCTAAATAATCGTAAACGCCGACAAGATTATAATAAGCTTCGGCAAAATCCGGATTCAGTTCGACCGCCTTCTTTAAGCTCCTCAGTTCCTCTTCATACTGCTTTAACTTATGATAACCCTCTGCCATCGAAAAATAAATATGCGCATTGTCGGGTTGCAAAGAGGCTGCTTTTTTAAATTGTTCTAAAGCTTCCTTATAGGAGCCGAAATCGATATAAGCTAAACCCAAGTCTATATACAAAGAAGCACTGTGCGGATTAACCTGCACGGCCGACTTCAAAAGCGTGATTTGATCTTTCCAATCACGATTGCGAACGTATGTTTTTAAACCATAATAAGTCACGAAGAATAACAAAAGACTGGTCGCAAGAGTAGGGGCGTACCTTTTTAGTTTCAGAATCCTTTCATCAAACAATTGATATAAACCGTACGCAATCAAAAGACAAATCCCGAAGATTCCGGTATATAAATATTTCTCGGCAAAAAATATCTCACCAGGGACAATTTGCGATGCGGGTAACAAACTAATAAAAAACCAAGAAAGACCAAACAAAGTGACCGGATGATTTTTGTATATTTTAAAGGCAAAATAAAATACTGCCACTACAAAAATTAATGATAAAAGTATTTGTGGATCCAAAAATGACTGGGATAAAACCGCATACTTATCAAAATCATTCACATTCAATGAAAATATACCAGGAGATAAAATATGATTATACGTTAATGTCCCTGGTAAAAAAGACAACGCCAAATATTTTACCCAAGCTTTGAAAACGACTAACATCGTTAAATAAAAACTGTCGTAAAGATATCGGCTCTGCGTCCACGATCCCAATACCATCCACTTCATCATCGTATAAAAAGCAACAAGTAAGAAAAACGGTATCGTACGCATCGCAATTTTAATATTTGCAATCTTCTCTCCACGAAAATAAAGGTCGTATACTAGAATCAACAAAGGTAGAGAAACACTTAATTCATTTGTAAAAATGGCTAGCCCAGCAAAAATCATTGACATTTTGTAATTAAAATTGAATATACCACCAGCATTCTTTGTTTTATCCCAATCGAATTTATGCGGTGGGCTTAACGCTGTGGCAAACGTCTCAACTAAAGGACGGTATGGCACAGATCGAATATAAAAATAATAAGAGACTAACAAGAACAAAATCCCGATCGTATCAAAACTATTGGTGATGTGTGTAAGCGATTCAACGTGTACCGGGTGAAGTCCGAACAAAAGGGTTGTCCAAAACGCGATCCAAGAATTTTTGAGAAAAAGAGATGTGAGTTTAAAAACAACAAATGTGCTTATCAAATGAATAAAAATGGAGAAAAGATGATATTCTAAAAGATTTTCACCCCACAGATGATAACTTATGGCGTAAAAAAAAGTTTTTATCGGAGAATAACTCCATGGCTGACCGTCCGGAGGGATAAAAGAAATAAAAAATTGCGGGAAATTCCTAAAGTCTTGGATTAAAGGCCAGTCGGCAACCAAGTCGTAATCGTCTAAAACAAAATCATTAGAAAATATATTACTGTAGGCAGCTAAGGTAAGAACAAAAATAACCAAAAGACTCACTTTGGGATGATCAACAATTTTATTAACAACTTCTTTAATCGCTGTCATGGAAAAAATTAATTTATTTTACTTTCGATTTTCGCGTAATGTCGTAATTGGCCGCAGGCGGCGGAGACATCCCGGCCTCGCGGGCTGCGCAAAGTTGCGTGAATACCTAATCTTATCAATTTATCTCGGAAGGCAATCATCTCCTCGAGAGATGGTGGTTTATGAGCAAATTCTGCAACCCTATTGTACGGGATAAGATTTAATTTGCATAACATCCCCTTAAGTAATTGACTTAATTCCAGGGCTGCCTTATCCGTACACGTTAAATCTTTAATCAAAATATATTCGAAAGTTACTTGGCGATTGGTTGCCTTAATATATTCTTTGCACGTTTCGATCAATTCGGATAAAGGATATCTTTTATTAACCGGCATCAAGGTATTTCGAATGTCATTATTCGAACCATGCAGCGAAACCGCTAGTTCGACCTGAATACCTTCTTGTACTAATTTTTTAATCTTGGGAACTAATCCCACCGTAGAAATCGTAATGCGGCGGGCCGCAATATTCATCCCCTCTTCGGCATTAATCGTTCGTATCGCTTTCATCAGATGATCATAATTATCCAACGGCTCGCCCGTTCCCATAAAGACAATATGTGATAAAGGTTGTTCTTGGGACATTCTTTGGGCATAAAGAATCTGTTCTAGGATTTCTGCGCAATTTAAATTGCGAGTCCAACCTCCTATGCCACTGGCGCAAAATTGACAAGAAAATTTACAACCGGCCTGTGTGGAGACACACACAGTCGTTCTTGTTGCTGTCGGAATAAGAACGGACTCAACCTTTTCATAATCATCAAGGTCAAATAGAAATTTGATTGTCGCATCCGAGGCAATTTCTTTTTTAGCGACAATAGTCTCGGAAAATGTAAAATTATTCTTTAAGATCTCGCGCAGGCCCAAAGAAAGATTAGTCATGGCATTGAAGCTCGCGGCCCCCTTTTTATAAATCCAGGCAAAAATCTGCTTAGCGCGGTAAGGCTTTTGGCCTTGACCTTTGAGATAATCAACTAACTCCTCGTAAGATAAATCTCTAATGTCTAACTTTTCCATAAGAATAACGCGGGAAACATTTAGGAAGTGGAATTATTTTCAGAAAATGCACCGATTTGGCGGAATCTTTGATAGCGGGTTTCCAGAAGTTCTTTCTTAGACAAAGTGGAAAGATCTTTAAGGTGTTTAAGCAATGCTTTTTTTAAAATCATAGCCACGCCCTCGGGATCACGATGGGCTCCTCCCACAGGTTCCGCAATAATTTCATCGATGACCCCAAATTTTTTAAGATGTTCTCCAGTTAATTTAAGGGCATTGGCCGCTTCGGGGGCCTTCATACTATTACGCCACAAAATAGAGGCACACCCTTCCGGAGAAATGACGGAGTAATAGGCATTTTGTAAAATCAACACGCGATCCACAACACCGATCCCTAATGCACCGCCACTGCCCCCTTCGCCAATAATGGTCGCAATCATAGGAGTGGCCAATCGCATCATATCTCGCAAGTTCTCAGCAATGGCTTGGGCTTGTCCTCGTTCTTCGGCGCCCACACCAGGATAGGCTCCGGGTGTATCAATAAAAACAATCACCGGCAAAAAAAATTTTTCCGCTAATTTCATAACCCTCATGGCTTTTCGATACCCTTCGGGATGAGCACACCCAAAATTACGCCGCAAATTTTCTTTTGTGTCACGCCCTTTTTGGTGTCCCAAAACTATAACTTTAATATTATCAATTTTGGCAAAACCCGCCACCATCGCCAAATCATCGGCAAATAATCGGTCACCGTGCAACTCTAAGAAATCCGTCGTAATCAGTTGAATATAATCCAATGTGTAAGGTCGAGTGGGATGCCGCGCAATCTGGATCCTTTGCCAGTCCGACAGATTATTGTAAATCTCTGTCTTCATTTTCTCGAGCTTCTGCTCAAGCTTCTTGATCTCCGGATCCAGATCAATTTTCTTCGTAGAACCAAAATTTTTTAATTCTTTAATCTTAGCCTCTAGTTCAATAATAGGTTTTTCAAAATCTAATCCGTTCATTTTCAACCATCACCTCATTCCAATAATTTACAAGATGTTTCCTGAATCATTATCGACATCATCATGAATGTAAATATATTATAGGTCTTTGGGAATTAAGATTAATGAATGAATTCTGAGGGGTCGGGGAATCCCCGACCCCTCATCCCGAGTAAAACGAGGGATCTTAGAGATCCTTCCCCCCCTCGCCAAGGCGAGGTCAGGATGACCCTCGCTTATATTAAAAAACTCCTCGAGGGTCAATTAATCTACAATTTCAACTTCGCTGCCGATGGTCACAAGACTATAGAGTTCCTCGACATCTTCATTACGCATACGAACACATCCAGCCGTGACTTGCTTGCCGATCGTTTCAGGTTCAACTGTGCCATGAATTCCATAACCAGGCAAATCGAACCCCAGCCAACGACTGCCTAAAACATTTTCGGGGCTTTCAGGTGGGACGACAGCACCCCTGTTGAACCAAACTGGATCAACGAGTTTAGATGTGATTTTGAATTTCCCAACAGGAGTACTGTTATTAGCGCCTGTAGAAACAGAATAAACTCTAACGACTTCGTTATTGTCTTTTAAGATGAGAATATTTTGCGATTTATCCACAAAAATATTAAATTTCCCCGTCCATATCCGTAATTTCTGCCCAACTCTTATAACATCGTTTTTAAGATAATTGCTTCTTTTAATGAGCTAAGCCGTCGTCCCATATTGTTTGGCTAATTTTGCAATGGAATCTCCCGGTTGGACTTCATGCACAACCGTCTGTGGCGTCTGAATGTTGGAAAAAATAATCTCTAAACTCAAAACCTCGGCTTGCTTTTGAATCTCTTCCACTTTGTCAAAATCCGGATAATTGGTTAGAATTTGCTGATAAACGTCCTTGGCCTTAAGCAAATCACGATCCCTTTTAAATGATTCCGCCTTAGCATACAATTGTTGTGCTTCTAACGAGATCGGAGTCTGTCGTGCTTCTAATTGAGATTTTTTACCTTTAAATATTAGGAATCCCAAAAAAAGAACAACAATCACACTCACAATTGTGATGACTGCCTTTCTATTCACTGCTAAACCCTCCCATGGAATAATGGTTAGTTAATCACCCATTCATGATAAAAAATAAGTGCTAAGGAACAACCGATTATAGCACCAATGAAAACTTGGATTGGAGTATGACCGATTAATTCCTT
>JAHFGK010000109.1 GCA_023247475.1 Candidatus Omnitrophota bacterium | reverse complement strand
TTATTTAGTGGAGGAGACATCTTTGTGTCTAATGATACTTTTGACGATAAATCGCGGGCGTTGTTTCACCTCAACAAAAATTCTTCCCAAATACTCCGCAATAACGCTTAAACATAACAATTGAATTCCGCCAATAAATAATGTCAATAACAACTGGGTCAAAAACCCCGAAGGAGCGCCATAGCGAAAATACGCAAATATGTAAAAAAGAATGGCGATAGCTGTCACCATAACCATAAAAGCCGCCATATAAGAAATCCATTCTAACGGCATAAAGGTTAACGAAAAAATTCCTTTCTTTGCCCAACGAATATTATCCCAAATTGTGTTGGTGGACTGACCCGAAAATCTTTCTTGTCGAACATAAGGTATCCCAGTCTGTTTAAACCCAACCCAAGCGCGCATGCCCCGTAAAAATCGATCACGCTCCGGCATATGAGCAATTGTATCGGCCACCTTCCTATCCATGAGCGAAAAATCCCCTGCATCGAGAGGAACGTTCACATAAGACATGGCCCGGTAAATCCTATAGAAAATCTTATAGGCCATTTGCCAGAAAAGACTTGTCTGGCGACGATCACGGATACCGTACACCACATCATATCCTTCTAACCATTTCGCAACAAACTTTGGGATTATCTCGGGAGGATCCTGTAAATCGCCGTCCATAAGAACGACCCCTTCACTTTGTG
Organism: Candidatus Omnitrophota bacterium; assembly: GCA_023247475.1. GTDB lineage: Bacteria > Omnitrophota > Gorgyraeia > Zapsychrales > JAHFGK01 > JAHFGK01. The sequence continues at coordinate 7,172 of JAHFGK010000109.1, read as the reverse complement.
AAGCTAAGATTCCACTGGTAAAAACATTTTGTGATCCAAAATTGCGCGAATGTGTGATCACCGTCAACCGGGGTTCCCTAAGGAAAGCTTCGTTTAAGACTTGTTCGGCATTATCAGGACTTGCATCATTCACATAGATAATTTCATAATTAGGGGTAACTTCTCTCATGCTCGCATGAATGCGTTTAAGCATCTCTTGGACGGTGCCTGCATCATTGTAACAGGCAATGACAATGGCTATAGATTTATTCGTTAACATAGATGCAACTCCTTCATGGTCTTCTGGATTCTCTCCACGATTTGCTCTGGTGATAAACCACAGATCTTTTTTAGATAGTCGTGACTACCCGTTTCATGAATTGTATGATCGGGGACAGCAATACATTTCAATTTAGAATGATTGAAATCATTTTGAACAGCAAATTCTAAGAGGGCACTGCCTAATCCGCCGATTATACTATGCTCTTCAATCGTAAAAATAGCTGGAAAATTTGTAAAGCAATCTTTCAACAATTGCTCATCCAGTGGTTTAACTGTATGTAAACTGACTACCCGCACTGATAATCCTAAAGAGGAAAGAGATTTCGACACAGATACAACGGTCTCTAACATATTTCCCGTGCTGATCAAAGCGATATCCTCCCCTTCTTGAACAATAATTCCCTTACCTACTTCAAATTTCAAATCTTTAGGGTGAATAACGGGTTCGTTGCTACGTCCCAAACGAATATAAACTGGGCCGGGATAATGGTAAGCTGCTTGTGTCGCGCAAGCAGCCTCAATAGGATCACCAGGAGATATGACCGTCATCTCCGGTAACGCACGCATGATCGCAATATCCGTTAAAGCATGATGACTCGGACCGTTAGGTCCGTAACTGTATCCTCCTCCGACACTGACGATTTTGACATTAGCTTTATGAAAACAAATGTCATTACGAATCTGTTCATAACAGCGCATGGTTGCAAACGTGGCAATGGAATACATAAAAGGGCGTTTCCCCTCCAAGGCTAAACCAGCCGCGATACTGGCCATGTTCGCTTCCGCTACACCAATATTGAAAAATCGCTTAGGATATTTATCACGGAATTTATCAAGAACCTTAAACCCTAAGTCTCCCGTGAGAAGAATAAGATCTCGTTCGTGTTCTGCTAACTCCATTAATTTTTGAATGAACGCATTTCTCATGGAGATTTTAATTCCTCTAATGCTTGCTTGACTTGGATCTCACTCGGGACCTGGTAATGCCAAAGAAGATCGTCTTCCATAAAAGAAACGCCTTTGCCTAAAACCGTATGCGCCACCACAATGCTGGGTTTTCCCGACTGGAATGGCAAGTGCTCTAATGATTTCAGAATTTCATCAAGATTATGACCATTGATTTCTTCAACCGCCCAGCCAAAGGCTCGCCATTTATCGCGTAAAGGTTCTAGAGCATTCACTTCATTCGACCGTCCCATCGCTTGAATTTTATTATAATCGATGAGGGCAATGAGGTTATCTAATTTGTGATGCGTGGCATACATCGCCGCCTCCCATACTGAGCCTTCATTACATTCGCCATCACTTAAAAGGACAAATATCCTTGAGGGACTCTGATCCATTTTTTTGGCCAAGGCCATTCCTAACCCAACGGAAAGTCCATGTCCCAAAGATCCTGTCGAAACCTTAATCCCTGGTAAAAGACCATGACTGGGGTGTTCAGCTAGGCGTCCCCCATCTTGAGCATATTCTTTTAATGTTTCGGTGGAAAAAAATCCTCGTTCCGCTAAGGTAGCAAACCAAGCCATTACCCCGTGTCCTTTGCTTAAGATAAATCGATCAACGTTAGCCTCATTCCAGTTTTGTGGATCTATTGTCATAATACGAAAATATAAAGCAGACAGAAGGTCCACACAAGAAAGCGATGAACCGACATGCGAAGTTTTTCCCTCAAAGGCCATCTTCACCACATGCCGACGGATTAAAATGGCTCTCTGTTGGATTTCATGATGAGAATATAACTCTTTCATAATGATCACAATGGTTGCAATTCAATGGCATATATCTGCTGAGAAGTTCCTTCTTTCACGACAAATCGAAATTGCTTTTGCAAATTATAAACAATCCGTTGCTGAAGATCACACTGCTCACGGGAAACAAAAATATAATCCCCTGCTTTCAGGGGATGTTTAAAATTCAAAATTCTTTTAACGGCAGCGTTCACAGTTCTATCTTGCAAAGCATAATTAAAAGGAAAAATATTGGTTTTACCGATTAACATAAGAACTTCAACCGTATCATCGGGAGAAATAAAGAGCCCAATGCGTTTATTAACATTAGCATATTTTTTAACTAACTGAAGGGCTTCCACAACTTTAATGTTAGAGGGACTTCTGTGTCCCAACATAAAAATATTTTCTTTAAAATAAGAATAATTGTCTTTTCTGGCAATCAGTTTTTCCACCGTCTTGGGAAGTAAATTCATAAAAAGTAGAAAAAGAGTGAAATAACAAACATACATTAATGGAAAGTAAAATTTTTTATCCACCCAATCGGAGAAACGTCCTAGATAGATCATCCAGAAAATAAATATAAAAACAATCGGGATACTAATGTGGAATAGATTATTCGGATGGGACCTTCCCAGAAAATATGTAAGTTGGGCTATGGCTAATCCGGAGAGTCCCGTAATAATACGCAATTGTGCTGGATCGCATTTTGTTTCTGTCCACAGAAGAAGATAAAAAATCGACAATAATGAAATCAGAGGAACCAAAAGAAATAAAACCCAAGGAGTCCAGGGAGCGATAAGCATCGCGCCAAACTCTTTCGTTGAATATAAAAAAACATAATCAAAGTAATATTCCCAGTGCGGTCGTTGTCCCGAACGTAAGTAAATATCTATCATTAAAAAAAGATGCACAGTTAAAGTGAAAAAGATGACCCACCCTAGACGTTGTAATAACATCCCCCAGAGGCGTTGCCGGTGTTTCATGGCATAAAGGCAATCAAAAAATAGCAACGCCAAAAAAGTAAACGCAACATAAGTTAATGTTTCGAAACTCCAACCAAAAGAAATCCCAACCACAAAGCCCTCCCAGGCCCAAAAAATTTTTTGGGCACGGGGATATCTACTGCCAAGCATGTTGAAGAAAAGTACAAGGAGCGGTAATCCAAATCGTAACGGACCTATTGAAGGAAAACCAACCGCATGTTCTAAGGTACCAAAATAATTAGCCATAATGATGAGGAGTAAAGCGGTCATTGAAAATATTAATGATTTAAATGCAAATCGTAGAAGCCCAAAAAGCAAGATATATTGACCGAGAAACAAGATCATCAGCAATAAGGAAAATCCCTTATAGGAAAATGGAAAAAGGCGAAAAGTCTCTTTAAGAAAATAAATCGGTAGGACTCCATACTGACAATTAATATCAACTAAGAGTGATTTGCCTGCCATCAGATCCACCGTAGGGCCAATATAGTGGTTGTAATGATGGAAATTGACAGGTAGTGTTGGCTCAAAGATCAAAAAACCGATCAAAAGGATAATAAATAAATTTAAAAGTTTTAACCACAAATTTTTAAGTTGGAACTCCATAATTTTTTTATGCCAAATCGATAAGAACGCTAACACAGTGGCTATCAGCAGAAAATAAAATCTCGAGAACACAAAACTACTATAATTAATCAATACGATTCCAACGAAAAACGGTATCGTAACGTATACTATATCGGAAAAAAGTTTACAAGTATACTCTGTTTTTAAAATACGGCCTAAGAGCTTCACGCCCATCAAAACGGCCAAATTTAAAACGGGTAATAAAATTCCCAGTAATATAAAAGTCAAAGTTGATATTTTTCCACCGGCAAAACCACCTGTTTCCCAAGATGGGATTTGACTATCCATGCCCGTTAAGATACAACTAAAAGAAGAACACCTTTCCCCAGCCAGACTCGCCCAGCGCAATCCCCAAGTGGTAACGGCCCAATATAAGACGTTGGCGATCAACAAGAGAGGATAAAAAAGACACTTCTCTTTGAAAAATTTTTGACGGATTTTCTCTATAATAAAAATTTGCACGCTGGTCAAAAGGGGAACGGTCAACCATCCATGGATAAAAACGATAAACTCTTCTCTTTCGGAAATCCCGCCTTTTATATGGACCAAGATATTGAGGAAGAGAAAGTAAGCAGCATAACTAACCGTGAGCCAAAAACAAGCAAATTGGTTCTCTGCGCTTGATAACGCTGATGACAATATATTGGATTTAAACATAGGCTCCTAAATCTAATATCATAATATTACATCCCAGGTAATTTTTTTAATTGTACGGCATAGATTTGCTGCGGTGTCCCTTCCAGAAAGACAAATTTAAATTCCGATTGCAATTTCTTAACAATTTCTTCATTAACATGGTTAACATCTTTTGAAACAAAAATAATATCCCCTTCCTTCCAAGGGTGCTGGAAATTGATAGCCCGCAATCTAGCCGAGGGACAAATAGATTCCTGCTCGGGATACCCTATGGGATAAAGATGCACTTTGCGACTTAAGACCAACGTTTCAGTGGTTGTCCCCGTCTCCAAAAAAAGACCTATACGCTTTTCGTTTTTAGCATATTTGTTAACCAAATAAAGTGCTTCTTGTGTTAAGGGAAGTGTGGGAGATTTTGTAAAATTTTTCTGGATATGTTTATATTGCGGCAAACGGTGGACCAATTTATTGCGCGCCGTGGGCGCTAAACTTAAAAATAAATAAAAAATCGCCAAGTAACAACAATAGATAAATGTTGGATAGAACCATTGAATTTCCTTCTGTATCGCCCTTGTCACCCTAACCATTCCATAGGCGGCGACAAATAAGCCAGGAACACTCACATGAAAAAGGTTGTTCGGATGTGATCGGCCGACAAAATAGGTAAACTGGGCGATACCCATACAGGACATAGCGGCGATAAGCATGAGTTCAATCTTTGCAGAATCATTAACAGCAATCGCTTGACAAGAAAATTCCTCACTTCGTTCGTCATCTCTTCTTTGCTGTGTAGGGAAGGAATTTTTAGCAGTTAGGAAAGTTTTGTACTTTCCTACACTGTAAAGAATAGCCAATAATGAAATGAATGGTATTGCCAGTAAAAATATCCAGGGGCTCCACGGGGCAATCGACATTCCTCCCCATCCACCGGCGGAATACAAGAAAATATAGTCGTAATACTGTCGCCAATCTGGCACGGTATGGCTTCGCAAATAAATACTTAAGCTCATGAAAAAATATGCAACTGCAATATACATCACCAGTATTCCAAATTGTTTTAAAATTTTAATGATGTACGATTTAAATTTTTGCTGATGTAAATAATTTTCGTAAAGGATGATCACCCCATACACGGCGATGGTATAAACAAAAGTTTCAAAACTCCATATGGAAGCGATGGCTACCAACAGACGCTCCATACATAGACACATTCTTTGAAACTTAGAAAAATGAGAACGTACCAGGACGATCAAAAGTAAAAGATAAGGTATCCCAAATCGTAAAGGACCTAAACAAGGATACGAAACAATCTCTCCTCCCCAGGTTGCAAAAAAATTAGTTTCCATAATAATGAATAATGTCGCGACAGCAAACAATGGCGATTTTAACACGTATCTTAAGAGAACATAAAGGATGCTATATTCAAAAATAAATAAGATCATGGATATCAATGTCAATCCTTGATAGGAAAACGGGATAATTAAGAAAAGAAACCTTAAAAAATAGATCAGCAAAACACCGTATTGACAGTTGGTATCGACTAAAAGAGATTTCCCGAACATTAAGTCGTTGATGGGAGCCAAAACGGGATTCTGATGGGGATGATTCGGGGTAAAGACAGGATCGAAAATGAGATAAATGATCGTGATGATCAACACTATATGTAAAGACCACATCCATTTTTTAGGAATTGTAAAATTTAACATTTTTTTATGAAAAAAGCAAACTATCGCTAACCAAGAACTGATAATCGCTAACTTAAAATTGGTTATTTTAATACCCGAATAATTTATTGCTCCTGAGGCTATCAATAAAGGAATTAACGAATAAAATATTTTCGGCAAGTACTTACTTAAGCCCTCTTTCCAGGACGAAAACTGAAGTGTGCGGGCTATAAAAATCAAAACCAAATTATAAAATGGAAAAAATAAGGCTAGGAGTAAATAAAGAGAGTGCGGAGCGGGGAAGCTAAGAAATTTTCCAGTCTCAAAAGAAGGAACTTGAGCGCTTAAAAGTGTGGTAAGACAATCCCCGGTTGGGCATCTTTGAAAGGGAATGTTGTAAAATCGAAGTAGCCAAACCGCAATAGAAAAATAAAGGCTATTAAAAAAAATAATAAAAGGGTAAAAAATTGTGTCGTTTCTAAAGAAGCGATTCTTGATAAACTGGTTCAAAAAAATCGTTATAATTGTCAAAAATGGAACCAATAACCATCCTAGAATAAAAATAATCCATTCTTCATTCCCGGTAATGCCGTTTTTAATAAAAAATAGAAAGGTGATAAAGAAAAAATAAAGTCCGTAATAAAGGGAAAGAAACACTAAAGGGAATATGTCTTCCTTGTCAATAAAACAGGCTTTACTCTCTTGGGATATTTGTAAGGACATCATATCATTTTATTAGTAAAACTTCGTATCCCAACGGATCATCCGGAGAACCGATTTTCAAGCGGATTAAAATTAATCCCAGCAAAGTTAGTACTAGGAAAAAAGGTAAAAACAAAAAACCAAAAAAAATCTTAACCAAACGGTTTGATAATCTTCCCTGAGAAGGGAATAAGAGTTTCATTATAAGTAAATTTATCTTATTGATGATCGCGCTGACGTCTGTCCCTAAATTGTTGATCCTCCATTGAGGGAATCCCACTTCCTTAAATAAAACTTCTAAACCCGATGGTGTAAAACGCCAAAAATCATAAGGTATATAGTGGTAACGTGCTGAAAAGGGTATCGTTAAAAATATCTTTCCCCCTTTCTTAAGACAACGTTTGCACTCTTCCAGAAATCCCCTAGGATCAAGGATATGCTCTATGACTTCCGTACATATGATATGATCAAACGATTCATCCAAAAATGGGAAATGTTGGCCATCATAATAGATTATATTTTCTTTTTTGACATACCCAAACTTTTCATCGACGTCCTTAATCTCT
>JAHFGK010000108.1 GCA_023247475.1 Candidatus Omnitrophota bacterium | reverse complement strand
CAAATTCAGCGCAGCGTAATATTTCATACCATTAATCGGGGTATCCTCAGGCAAGAAATTTTTCATAATAATGACGACGCGCGGCTTTTTTTAAATACCCTCAAAAAATATCAAACAAAATTTCTGTTTAGCCTTTATCATTGGTGCCTTATGCCCAATCATTATCATCTGGTGCTCGAGCTTCAAAACGGGCAGCATCTATCTAAAATCATCGGAGCCTGCCAGCAAATTTATGCTCAATATTACCACCGCAAGTATAAAACCGCCGGCAAGTTATTCCAAAATCGATTTAAAAGTCAGGCAATTGAAAAGGAAAAATACCTTCTGGCCTGCGGACGTTATGTTGAACGAAACCCTCTGCGGGCCGGACTGGTCAAACTTCCGTGGGAATGGCAATGGTCGAGTGCCAAATTTTACGCACTTAATGAGGACGATTCCGTAACAACTCAGAATCCGCTTTGGCCAGGACCGAGGAATAATCAAGCAGACTATCAAAAATGGTTAACCGATACTTTCAACGCCGAAGAGGAAACCAAAATCTTTCGCAATGCCGCCAGCATGATAGGCTCTCATGAATTTCGCCGACGACATATGATGTATAATCGGACAAATCGGGACACATCCTATTTATCAATATATGCCCTGCATTAAAATAAATGGGATGTGTCCCGATTTAAATAATATTACCTATTACATCTTAAATTGTCAGCCGTACGGTCAGGGCCCTGGGAAGGGTAAGGATGGGAAGGACTTGGACCTTCAACAAACAAAAATTTTAGTAACGAAATTGGGTCGGAGATATCCAATAAACCATCATCATTTACATCACCCGCATCAGGACAGTCTAATTGTATTTTTTTAATAAACAAAAAATTTAACAAGCGAATTGCATCGGATAAATCCACCAATCCATCCAAATTAGCATCTCCTCTTAGAAAAGTAGTCCATTGAATGGGAGCGATTTTCAGTGGTCTTATCTGTTTAAAGAGTAACCTGCCACCTTGACCTTCTGGGAAATCATACTTGAACTCGAGATCTAATATTACACTTTTAGGATCATCCACATCATATCCAATGTCAAAGTTTTGTTCAATCATGTATAACACTTCTCCCATCTCATGTAACCGCTCATCGCTTAAAACATATCCCTTGGGGAGAAGGGAAGAATGCTGCGCCCGGACAATATTGGCTACTTTGCCTTCCGATGATATTTCCAAAATGTCTTTCTCTGGGTAAATATTTGCTTCCGGATTGACGACATTTGTATCCCCCTTCTGAACAAAAATAAAATATCGTTTGTCTTCCTTAAGATAAGGGTTTCCGGTAAACGCGACTCCATTAACATCTTCATTAGGAAAAGCGGGGGTAACCAAGATAGCCATTCCGGTGGATTCGTGAGGAATCTGAGAGTATTCTCGTTCTTCAAAGGCCCTTAAGTTCCATAGGCTTCTAAAGACATCCCTTAGTCCTTCTTGAATATCTTCTTCATCAGATCTGCTGGGATCACAAATTGATGGTCCAGTCCTCTGTTCTTCAATATCAAAACTGTCTGCCGCACAGACCGATTTCGAGTCATATAAACCGGCTCCATTAAATTCAAGCGCATCTTCCGCATTGGACGAAGACCGGAAACGCACCATGACTTTGTCGCTGCCGAAGACTTCAATGATCTTTTGTCTGATATCATATAAAATCTCATCCGTAGTGATGGTACTTCGGCGGAATCCTTCTTCACGCAGATAAGATAAAATTTCTTGTCTCAACTCAAAATTTTTGTTAAATCGCTCATTGCCGAGCATAGTCTGGATATAGTCAGCTGTGGTAATGAATCGTCCAGGGACGCCCAACTTATCTTCCAAATGACCCATTTGTGTAGCGAGATCATAGACATGGAAAGGAATTACAAAACCCGGTACCTGGTACCGTTCGGGAAGAAATTTGTATAATTTTATTAAATTCGAGGCCTTACCACCATATTTCGTAATATCTGGTTCTGCTTTTTGGAGAGTTTCCAATGAATAATAATTAAAATTCGCTTCGCGAATGGCGTCCCTCAAGTTTGGACGATGAGAGTTCCACCATTGTTGAGCTTCTGAAAGATCATTGGGATTATTGATATCTTTTTCAACGACTTCATAACCGAATTCCGCTACTCTCAATTGAATCAGTTTCCCATCATACTGCCCAAAAAATTTATTAAAGAGAGCATCATTAATATAAGCATTGGGTGTACCCCTATTAATACTCCGAATCATTATATGCCCTCCTTCAAATTGAGGTTCAGCTGTTATTACCCCTGATACAACCTGTGGAATATCATAAGGGGTTTGACCCAATACCAATATATGCTGCCAGCTGATTTGTCCTTGGGAAATGGCCCGGTTCAAATCGTCTAATGTTGGGATTATTTTGACAATGCCATAATTTGTAGCTTGCGAATAGGCAATGTAATCCTCATTGTTTTCAGGGAGAAAGAAGATGCTGAAATCCAAGTGAATACCAGTGTCATTCAGCCAATCATGTGCTCTTTGGATAGCCGTAAGTCCAAAAGGAGTATAACTCAGTTCCCCCAGTACTCCTTCATTAAATGTCTCTTTGAGGCGACGCATTGCATAGGAAACTTCCTGAAGCGTCATTGGGTTGACCAGATTGTTTTCAAAAGCAGCAAATTGCAAGAGTAATTTTTCGGTCTTCAAATCGTAATTGATTGCAATCAATCCAACATAGATTTCATTGGTTTTAAAATATCTTTCATAAAATTCAGTGAAGCTTAAACCTTCAAAACAGGGAAGCAGGCTTTCCATCAATGGGATATGATGACCTACCCCCATTCGGGTATAAATGACAAAATCTAGACAATGGTGATTTTCGCCTGGTATGACAGTTTTTATAACATAAGTATATGTCCCATCACTTCGAAAAGACTCTAGATCGTCTCGCGAATTGATGTGTGTCAGATAGCCTCCAGGTACTTGGGCGAATAGTTTTTCTGAAGATACATCAATCAGTAGAAAAGGCAATAAAACAAAAAAAATAAATTTTTTTCTCATATATTATCTTTTTACCTTTTAATAAGTGATCATACATTTATGTTTATAAGTAAAGGATATATTAAAATTAGTGAAAAAGCAATGTGTGGGGTGTATTCATCCTCCTTTCTTAAGGTTATTGAAAAAATAGGACCGGGTACCTAGAACGATAAGCGCATAATTGAATCTGGATTTCTCGACACTTCTGCGTTCTGTGAAGTTTAACCGGACTCATCCAATTCCTGCGGCGCCGCAGGAATTTAAACTTGTTGGTACCCGGTACGGAAGAATTTCGTTTCTAGTCGAGAGAAGCGGATTTTTTGTTGCCTTCCATGGAGTCCTCAATTACTGTCAATTTTGATAAACTTTGATGCATTTTGATTAATAGTTGGCACAAATCTGGCACATAAAACCGAAATCCCCCCAAAGAGACTCTACACTGACTTATATATAACAAGAAAATATGCTTTAACCTGATACAGGACAAGAGGCGGGGCTTGACAGGCGAGGATTTTTCATTGTCGAAAAAAGCCATCTGATATATAATAGCGACATGAAATGAGCAGTTAATTTATAACCAGTTTGTCCCGAAGCGGGCGGGCTGGTTTTTTTCCCCGGAAAGGGGACGTACTTGTCTTAATCCTTAAGTCATATCCTCTCTCAGTTTTTTAGTTCCATCAGAAAGGACGCATATGTTCTCATTAGATCGTTTTACACAGATCGATTCCAGTTTTCAGGTCCGTTCATCCCAAGGAGGCACGGCACAGGTCGCCACGCTATGCTCGTTGGATCAATTCCACGAGAACGGTATGATCTTAATCAAAAATAAAAAGTATTACGACCAGCTGCTGGATAAACTGCAGAAGGGCGCTGTGGTCAAGAGCATGGGCGTTGTTTTTCAGGATGCATTCTTTAAAACGATTGATCCTGCCGACATCTCCGGCGTGCTGGACCAATTCGCCTTTTATGCCACGGTGGAGTCGGTCGATCTGGGCTTGTCGCGTTTTTCAAAATTAATTTATGACGCCTTCAATGCGCAGGGCAACGACCTCATTGACGGGCGTAAGACAGGCGCGGCCAGGGTCCATCCCACCAGCGCGATCGGGGAAGATGTTTTTTTGGGCGCTGGGGTCGACATCGGCGCGCACACCGTCCTGCATCCAGGGTGTGTGGTCATGTCGTTCTCGATGATCGGCGAGAACACGGTCCTTTATCCCAATGTCGTGATCTACCGCAATGTGACCATCGGCAAAAATTGCCGGATCCACGCCAACACAGCGGTCGGTTCGGACGGATACGGATATAATTTTTTCAAAGGTGAACATCTTAAGGTCTGGCATTTCGGCGGGGTCCTGATCAGGGATTCGGTCGAGATCGGGTCCGGGACTTCGATTGATCAGGGCACGTTCTCTCCGACGATCATCGGGGAGGGGACCAAGATCGATAATCAGGTCCATCTCGGGCATAACTGCAAGATCGGCAAAGGTGTCTTGATCACCGGACAGGCGGGATTCTCCGGCAGTGTCACCCTAGGCGATTATGTGGCGATGGGCGGATGCGCTAATTTTGCCCCGGGGGTCGTGGTCGGTAAATATGCCCAGATCGGCGGGGTATCAGGTGTGACCAGCGATGTGCCGGAAGGCGCCAAATATGGAGGGTATCCCGCGCGCCCGCTGAATGAGTTCTTACGCAGCGTGGCCACGTTAAGAAAATTGGCTTTGGGCGATAGAGTTAAAGCTCCAGTAGAATAATGTAGAAGGGGACAGACCCTAAGCGGCCGAGGGACCGGCCGAGGGACCGGGTACCTAGAAACGTTTAGAACATAGCTGTTCCTACCGAAGTGTCCCCAACCGCTTTGCCGTTCCCGCCAAAAAATAATTTGACAAAATAAATTTTTTTCAGTATATTTAACCATATGGTTAAGTATTACAAAGATGAGCTTAGTCATGTGTTTTATGCGCTGGCCGATGCCAATCGAAGAGACATTCTCGGACTCGTTGCGAAAGCGCCCCGCAAGGCTTCCGAGCTTGCCAAACGTTTCGATATGTCTTTTCCCGCGGTCTCCAAGCACATCCGCATTTTAGAAGAAGCAGGTTTCGTGAAACGCAACATCAAGGGCCGCGAACACCGGATTACCATTCAGCAAAAAAGTTTGGACAAAGCCTACCAATGGATTGCGGTTCACCGCCAATTCTGGATGGAAAAACTAAATAACCTGGAAGAATACCTTAAAAAGGAGAAAAAAAACTATGAACACAAGAAAAAATAATCCTACGGAAGCACTCGCCCAGCGGCCGTTCATTATCTCGCGCACCTTCGATGCGCCGCGAGATTTAGTTTGGAAGGCGTTCACCGATCCGGAGCGCATGAAGCATTGGTGGGGGCCGAAAGGTTTTACCGTACGCGTCGCCAAAATGGATTTTCGTCCCGGCGGCACCTATCACTACTGCCTGCAATCCCCCGATGGTAAGGACATGTGGGGCAAATTTGTTTATCGTGAAATCGATGCGCCCGAGCGAATCGTTTTCGTCGATTCCTTTTCCGACGAAAAAGGAGGGTTGACGCGCCACCCGATGCACCAGGCCTGGCCGCTGGAAATGCTCTCGACATTCACGCTGACAGAGAGTAAAGGAAAAACAACCCTTACGATCAAATGGGTGCCAATCAACGCGACCGAAGCCGAACACAAAACATTTGAAGACGGAATGGCCAGCATGAATCAGGGTTGGACCGGAACTTTGGATCAGCTCACGGGATATCTCGCGAAGGCTAAAAAATAACAAGAAAAGAACTGAAAGGAATCACTATGGTTATAAAAATTTTTCTCGTTCTCGCGGTGATCGTTATCGTATTTGTCGTTGTCGTTGCCAGGCAGCCGTCGGAGTTTCGCATCGCGCGTTCGATCACCATCTCAGCTTCACCCTCGGCGGTATTTAGCCAGGTGAATGATTTCCACAATTGGGAGGCGTGGTCTCCGTGGGCAAAACTTGACCCCGCGGCCAAAGAAAGTTATGCGGGGCCGTCGGCGGGAACCGGCGCAATTTACGCGTGGGCCGGCAACAACCAAGTAGGCGAAGGCCGCATGACGATCACCGAACGCCATCCTAACGATTTAATCCGAATCAAACTTGAATTTGACAAACCCTTCAAAGCCACCAACACCGCCGAGTTCGCCTTCCAACCTCACGGCAATCAAACAGTGGTCACGTGGAGCATGTTCGGCAAAAATAATTTTATGAGCAAGGCAATGGGCTTGGTCATGAACTGCGACAAAATGGTCGGCGGTCAATTCGAAAAAGGGTTGGCACAGTTAAAGACAATCGCCGAGAGTGCAACAAAGGAGGCTAAACGATGAAAACAAAAATCGTCATCGGCGCAAGACTTCTCTTAGGGTTGATTTATTTTGTGTTTGGCTTGAACGGATTTTTAAATTTCCTAAAAATAACCCCACCGCCCATGTCAGAGGCGGCGATGGCATTCGTGGGAGGGCTCATGCGCAGCGGCTATTTCATGCCGTTTCTCAGCGGCACGCAGGTCATTGGCGGATTCCTGCTTTTAACCGGCTTTGCCGCACCTCTGGCCCTGGTGATCCTCGCGCCGATCACGCTGAACATTTTTTTGGTCCACCTATACTTAACTCCCGGATTGCAGAATTTAGTTCTTCCGCTCGTTATGGCAGTCTCGCAGATCATCGCCATGAGCGGTTACTGGAAAATTTATCGCCCGCTCTTCCCTAGATAAATGGAAAGGATAAGCAATTTCCGGATACCCGGTACCATGATTCATCGCTTCCTTTGAAAAGGAGCTCGCTATTTCCGATCTCGAAAAGGCCTGTCCAGGAGTGAGCCGGGATATGATTCGTATCGTCATGAACCGCTTAAGAAAAGAAAGGCGATTGAAAATCCTGGGCCGTGGCCGCGATGCACGATGGGCGAAACTCAAATAGGGAATAACCATATTAATGTGGTAATAAATGTAGTAATGGTAATATCAAGACTATCGGGCTGACCGTTGGTGCGTTATAGGACTGCAATGGAAAAGATAGCAAAATCATTATTAAAAGCAAATTGGAGGAACTTAATCTTAATTCATAAAGATTGAAACTCCCTTAACGACTGACACATAATATATTTCAATTTAATCGATTTTCAACACGGGTCCACTGAATGGAGGAGGTTAAAATGAATAAATTTAATTTAAGCCTTTTTTTAGCTGTATGCATAATGGGATGTTCATATACTTCTACAGGCAAACCCATAAATCCATCACCCGACAATAAGTATAATCTGGGAATACGATCAGATGGGGCTTATGGAAAAGCTTACATTAATCACACCATCAAGAAAATTTATATTTGGATTGAGGAAAATTCCAATCAAAAATTAATTTTTAATACTACTCTGCAAATAAAAGCGTCCGATTTAGAATTTAACGTTATATGGGACAAGAATTACAATGTAACAATTGAATGTTATGATTATGGAGATAATGTGTCGAATTATAATGGAATGGATAAGAGTATTCCTAAAAGGATTTTACGTGTTATAAAAATAGTGTACAGAGACAATAAATTTTTTCTGTTAAAAAACTAAAAAATGATTAACAAATATTCTGCCAGAAAAATTTTTATCGAAACCTATGGCTGGAAGCTGGATGCGTTATAGTAGTGAATAAGGGGACACTCTTTCTAACTTATTGGAGGCCTTCTGTAATTATTTCATAAATATTTTAATGGCATAAGTTATAAGGAGTGTCCCCGATGCCTCTCCCCAAAAAGTAAGGGATTTTTAAGCTCGAACAGTCTTCGATAATAAATTTGTGATATACTTGTGTTACAATGACTTGTAGTTCGCAAGTGC
>JAHFGK010000107.1 GCA_023247475.1 Candidatus Omnitrophota bacterium | reverse complement strand
GTTTATCGAAATTCGTTTCCCTCGCCTGCAAAAACCCTTAAGAGCCAAGCCAGGGAAAAATGTCACCCAAATGCATTATGCGCGAAAAGGGATCATCACACCCGAAATGGAATTTATTGCGATTCGTGAAGGTTGTAACCCGGAATTTGTCCGTCAAGAAGTTGCCCGAGGCCGCGCTATTATTCCGACTAACATTAATCATCCGGAAACCGAACCCATGATTATCGGTCGGAATTTTTATGTGAAGATCAATGCCAATATCGGAAATTCCGCCGTGTCCTCGAGTATCGCCGAAGAAGTGGAAAAAATGACCTGGGCTATTCGCTGGGGCGGCGATACCGTGATGGATCTCTCCACCGGAAAAGACATTCATGAAACGCGGGAATGGATTATTCGTAATTCTCCTGTACCCATCGGCACCGTCCCTATCTATCAAGCTTTGGAAAAAGTGGGAGGGAAGGCAGAGGAGCTCACTTGGGAAATTTATCGTGATACCTTGATTGAGCAGGCCGAGCAAGGGGTGGATTATTTTACGGTTCATGCGGGGGTATTGTTACGTTACATCCCTTTAACGGCGAGGCGCGTCACTGGAATTGTTTCCCGCGGCGGATCGATTATGGCGAAATGGTGTTTAGCGCATCATAAGGAAAGTTTTCTTTACACACATTTTGCCGAGATCTGCGAAATCATGAAACAATATGATGTGAGCTTTTCTTTAGGTGATGGCTTACGTCCGGGATCAATCGCGGATGCGAATGACGAAGCGCAATTTGGGGAGCTGGAAACATTAGGAGAATTGACCAAGATCGCCTGGAAACAGGATGTTCAGGTGATGATCGAAGGACCGGGCCATATCCCGATGCATTTAATCAAAGAAAATATGGATAAGCAGTTAGCGATATGCAATGAAGCTCCATTTTACACCCTCGGTCCACTAACAACAGACATTGCTCCGGGGTATGATCACATTACTTCCGCCATCGGCGCAGCGATGATTGGTTGGTTTGGAACGGCTATGCTTTGTTATGTGACGCCTAAAGAACATCTTGGATTACCCAACAAGCAAGATGTGAAAGACGGAATCATCGCCTATAAAATTGCCGCTCACGCTGCCGATTTAGCCAAAGGGCATCCACAGGCCCAAAAATGGGATGATACCCTTTCGAAGGCCCGGTTTGAATTCCGCTGGCGCGATCAATTTAATTTAAGTCTCGATCCAGAAACCGCAGAAAAATATCATGACGAAACTCTGCCGGCTGACGGAGCAAAGCTGGCGCATTTTTGCTCCATGTGTGGGCCGCACTTTTGCTCGATGAAAATTACCCAAGATGTTCGCGATTACGCCCAAGAAAAAGGCATATCCGAAAGCCAAGCCCTCCAGCAGGGAATGGATGAAAAGGCGCAGGAATTTAAGAAGCTGGGCACTCAGATCTACACGCCGATTCAATAAACCACTTCTCCCGCCGCTTGTCTTTACTTATCTAATCCTATCAGTTATACTTTCACTATGAAATCCTTTATTTCCTTGGCTCTAGTATTGGGGTTGTCACTATCTATATCCTTAACCGCCCCAGCCCAAATAAGTCCATCGGGATCAACCACTCAAGTCATTAGTACATCCCCATCCAGCACGACTTATCCTTCCTCGAGCGCAGAAAAGTTTTATCAAGAATTTCAAGATGCGATGGATAAGTTAAAAAATAATCATGACCCGCAAGCTTTTCAAGACTTTGCCACGCGTTATAAAAAAATTTGGGAAGATAACCGCTATTATATGGTCGTGCTTAACGGGGAGCCGCTTTCCTTGCGATTTAAAAAGTACCGGGAGACTTATGATGCCGTAACCGCTGGCAAGATGACGCAAACGGACAAAGCCGGCTTGGTTAGTGAACATGAACGCATTAAGGAAGAGATTCGCAAACGGATTCCCTATGTTGAATTTGGTGATGAGACATTTGTAGTTCAGAATGCGATTTTAGTTAAGGAAGCCTCTCTTACGGAATTCTCCCGGGGCAGACCTTACTTAATCGAAGGAATTCCGGGAGTCAAAGTCTTTCCTGATCAACTGTTAGACACTTTTCTCAATGACACAGTTGATATCGTTGGCGCAAAAGCGGTCTGGCCGCAAGATGCGGCGGGGAATTTATGTGCTAATTCAGGAAAGGACTGCCTTACCGGCAAAGGTATTAAGGTCGCGGTCATTGATACGGGTGTGGATTATACGCATCCGGATTTTGACGATGATAAAGGAACATGTACTTACGATCGTTTCGTGAATAATAGAGATTGTAAAAAAATTGTCGATGGTTATGATTTTGGGAACAAAGATGACGACCCAATGGATGCCAATGCTCATGGAACCCATGTGGCGGGAATTATTGCTGCCAATGGGGTTGTCAAAGGCATTGCTTATGATGCCCAAATTTATGCCTTCAAAGTTGCCGCCGATGTTGATTTAAAAAATATAACGATAGATCAATTCGGTAATTTAAGTTTCGAATTTTTTTCCAATGTCTTGCGTGCTTTAGAAAAAGCCTCGGACTTGAATGCTGATGGTAATCTTGCCGATGACCATGTGGATGTAGTCAATTTGAGTTTGGGATTGTATTCTTCCCCGGATGATTTTGTGGCCGAGAGCATGGCCAATGCCATGGATATGGGGATTGTTATTGTGGCGGCGATTGGAAATGCAGGTTTCTCCGGAACATTCACAACCGCCAGCCCTGGCAATGAAGAAAATATTATTGGAGTAGGTGCCTCTTGTAAGCCATCCCAAATAGGGACATTAACGGATCGGTTTGGAAATCAAGGATGTGACCAAGGAATATTTGCGGGTCAAGCCGGTCCTTTGGCGAGTTTTAGTTCCAAAGGACCGACGAGTTTAGGAACGATTAAGCCCGACATTGTTGCTCCCGGTCATTATATCTGTTCAACAAAAATATCGGATACCTCTGGTGCCGATCCACGACTGGGCGCTTACCCGGATTGCATTGATGATAAGCACATCCGCCTCAGTGGGACATCGATGGCCTCACCAGTAGTTGTTGGAACAGTGGCGCTGTTGAAACAAAAACATCCGGATTGGAACCCGTATCAGATAAAGTTTACCTTAAAAGGGACAGCCAAAGATTTCGGATTAGCTCGAATGTATCAAGGGTCGGGGCAAGTGGATATTTCCGAAGCTATTAAAAGAATTAATAGTTTTCCCCGCGCCAATTTGTATGCCTTAAACGATTTATTCGTCACGGGCAAAGTCGAGATTCAAGGCATTGCCACCGATTATCCCCAATCTGATTTTGCAAGTTATATTTTAGAGTATAGTGAAGGATATGACAACGGCCAAGAACAAATGCATTGGCAAACGATTACATCTTCTAACGCAGCGATTCCAGAAAAAAATACTCTTGGCACAATTGACACTTCTCAAATAACCAATCATGTGTTTACCGTCCGACTGAGAGTCACTGACCAGGCTGGCCAAGAAAGTGTTGATGAGATGGTGTTATTTAAGAGGCCCGATTCTTGGGCCAAGGGATGGCCGCAGAGGGTTTTATCTGATACATCGTATAAACAGATTTCCCCAATTTTCGGCGATGTGACCGGTGATGGCAAAAATGAAATCATCGTTGGCGTTCAGTCTATTTCCGATGCAAAAATTTATGTGTTTGATATCACCGGGAAAGTCTTATGGTCCAAAACACTTCCGCCAGGAGTAGGAGGGATACCGAGCCTGGGGTATATTGATGATGATAATATTTTGGATATAGTTTACAATGGAGTTCCGTTCTTGGGAACAAAAGCATATTTATATGTGTGGAATGGGGAGGGTGATGATATCAATGGGTGGCCAATTGAGGTTGATTTGATAGCACCATCGGCAAATTGGGATAGTTTTGCTGTTACTGATATTGATGGGGATGGGAAAGATGAAATTTTATCTGAACTCATGGATAACCCACTTACAATCTATAGGGGAGATAAAAGCAAAATACCAGGGGGATGGGAAACCTTCATTAACCGCAACGGTGCTGGATCAGGTACTGGAATCGAACTTGAATTCTTTGCAGTTGATACTAATAATGATGGGAAAAAAGAAATCCTTCTGCATGATCGGGATTCTAATAATCTTTTTATCTGGTCTACTGCTGGCGAACCGATATTAAATTTGTCTTTTAATGATTCTGTGTATTTGAGGGATTTTATGAATTTTGCTAATGTCGATGATGATCCGCAAATGGAGATTATTATCTACTATCTTTCGATTAGTCTTAATGTTTTTACATATAATATAAAAATCATAGATGGAGCTAATTTTTTAACTCAGTACGAAAATCATTATGTGGGAGATCCCTTAACATTTCCAATAACTGCGGACATTACAGGAGATAGACAAGCCGAAATCATTATGTTATCTGAATACAGAGATCTCAAGGTAATTAATAATGTGGGTAGTGGTTTTGATCTCAGCACTGGAGATAAATGCATTCTACCCTTGGCAGCCAATATAGATTCAGATAATCAGCCAGAGATAATTTTATTAGGCCACAACTCCAATAAACTCCACTATGTTAAAAATGGGCAATTATTTGATTGGAATTTACCATTGAACCTATATTCTGAATTTTCTCATATTTTATTTTCCTGGCCGGATTATTCTGGAATAGTTATTGCTGATGTGGATAAAGATGGAAAAAATGAATTTCTTTCCAATCTATATTCTGGAAATATTCCCAGTGAGAGCACTATAGAAAATAGATCACTTGCTTTCCTTGGAGGTTATGTCCTATTAGAAAAAATAGATGCCTCAAGCCAAAATAATCAATGGGAGATGTTTGGGCATGATGTCAGGCATAGTTTTTCGTTACCTTCAGGATTATTTATTCGCGGCGATGCCAATAGCGATTGGAAAGTTAATATGTCTGACGCGACATTTATTTTGGAATATTTGTTTAGGGGTGGTCGACCGCCAGAAATGATCAATGCGGCTGATGTCAATGATGATGAGAAGATTGATATCGCCGACCCAATCTATTTGTTGGGCTATCTTTTCTTAGGAAAGCCTGCCCCACCGGCACCCTTTCCCACGGCTGGCTACGAGCCTACGCCTTAAAGGCCCTATTCATAAAAATTGATTTGCCTTGATTATCATTGTGAGTATGCTATACTTAGATCGTAAAACGATAACAAGATCGATAGGAGGATTGTATGAATATTGTTACTGTCTCCCCAAAGTTTCAGGTTGTGATTCCCTTGGCGGTTCGTAAAGCTCTGCCTCTTCATCCCGGCGAGAAAGTTCAGGTTGTCCCGTACGAAAATCGAATTGAATTAATCCCAGTGCAACAACTTAAAAAAATGCGAGGTTTTTTAAAAGGGGTTAATACAAAAGTAGAACGAGAAAAGGATCGTGTATGAATTTGGTGGATTCCTCGGGTTGGCTGGAATATTTTGCCAACGGGAAAAATGCCCACTTTTTTGCCAAGCCGCTTGAGGATATCAAGAACTTAATTGTTCCTTCCATCTGTGTTTTTGAAGTCTTTAAACGCGTTTTACAACAGCGAAGCGAAGGTGAAGCGTTACGGGCGATAGCAGCGATGCAACAAGGTCAGGTTATTCCTTTAGATGTTCCCATTTGTCTTAAAGCCGCGAAATTCAGTTGTGATCTGAAATTACCTATGGCGGATAGCATTATTTTAGCGACAGCGAAGGCTTATCATGCAACCATATGGACTCAAGATTCTGATTTTAAAGATATGCCGGAGGTGAGATTCATTATCCAATGATCCTTTTTTACCATACGCAGGGTGGTTCATTTCTTTACCTATTCCGAGATCTCGGAACAAATTTCCTTCCTCATTAGATAATTTTGAAGATTATTTGCGTTCCCCCAAAATTTATATTAGAATACACTTCCATTCAGTATTTAAAAGGAAAAGATTATGCATCGAGCATTCTACAATAATTTAGCTGATCAAAGCGTGAATGGAGAGATATTATCCCTGGATACATGTCGCACGATACTCTTATCTTCGGAAATTGAACTCCTGCCTTTACTGAATAGCGCTTATGAAGTTCGCAAAAAATTTGTTGGTAAAGAAGTGATGATCCACATTATTGATAATGCCCAAAATGGTTATTGTCCTGAGGATTGTCATTATTGCGCCCAGGCGAAAACCTCTCGAGCCGATATTGAAGAGTATCCTTTAAAACCGGACGAAGAAATTTTGGCTGAGGCCAGACGTGCTTACGAATCGGGTGCGTTTCGCTATTGTATGGTTTTTGCCGGACGTGGGCCATCGCAGCGACGCACAGAACATTTGGCAAGGTTGATTAAAGAAATTAAATCGAAATACCCAATCGAAATCTGTGTATCCACTGGTCTCTTGGATGAACAAAAAGCCCAAATTCTTAAGAACGCCGGATTAGATCGCCTTAACCATAACCTTAACACTTCCGAGCGTCACTACCCTAATATCTGTACGACCCACACGTATGCCGATCGTATCAATACGTTAAAAGCGGCTAAAAAGGTCGGCATTGAGCTTTGTTCAGGAATGATTTTTGGAATGGGCGAAGGCACCGATGATATCATCGAAGTTGCCTATACTTTAAGGGAATTGGAAGTTCCTTCGATCCCAGCAAATTTTCTAGTTCCGATTAAAGGCAATAATTTGGCGGAGGTAAACGATTTGACGCCCGAATATTGCCTGCGTGTCCTATGCCTATTACGGTTTCTCAATCCAAAGGCAGAAATTCGCGTAGCGGCAGGACGAGAGATTCACCTACACAGTATGGAGGTTCTTTCCCTTTATCCCGCCAATTCTCTCTTTTTGGATGGATACCTGAATACCCGAGGAGCTTCGCGGGCAAAAACTCTTCGAATGATTAAAGACGCGGGGTTTACCATTAAATCGGAACAGGATCTGGATCAACTCTTGGAAAATGAAGAGAAGGATAGGAAGTTGTGCTATACTGCTAATGAGGAACAACTTATGAAGCGGTTAGCTGACTTAAGGCCTTACTTGCGCAGTAAAAAAAATGTTTCCAAAGTTTAATATTGCGAAAATTCCGGAGAATGATATATTACCTAATAATTAATTTGTAGCTGGGTTGGAAGGAAAAGAATAAGATCTTCTTATGTCAAAGGAAAAACGAAAAATAGTTCGATTTGAGTTACTCATGGATGCCGGGTTTGGCGCCCAATCGGCCGGGGACATATTAATCAAGGCCTTTGCCAAGACCGGTAAATACGTCTATATCGAGCCCATGATTCCGGCGGAGATTAGTCCACCCCCGAGAACTCGCCCAGCTCTTTCCGGTGTCATCATGCGGGTTGCCGACTTTGATATTACCAATATCGGTAATGATACGGATCTTATTTTAGCTGCGCATGAAATTGTTTTGGACCGACGCCTTGACGATGAGGAAACAAATCCCAACTGTCGGATCCTTTTAGATATGGGTGACAAAACAACCAATATGGAATCGTATGAAATGGTTTGTAAACGGGCAACCAAAATGGGAATAAGCATTTTTCCCTTTGAAGTGGGTGAGGAAGCAAAAGCGGTCATCAAGGATTTAGGAGGAAAGGGGCAGAATCTTTATTATCTTGGGATGCTGAGTTGCATTTATAATGTGCCAACTGAAGCCGTCATCACAGAGATTCAACACACATTCGGGAGAAAATTAAAAGAAGATATTCTCAACAAAAATATTAAGTTATTTACCAGCGGTTATTATTTTGCCAAAGAGAATATTTTGTTTTCCTACGAGGTGGCGGGAATGCCCAGGGATTCGGAACGAATTCTTATTGACGGCAATTCTGCTCTTAGCATGGGAATCATCGATGCGGGAATAAAATTTTACAGTGGTTATCCAATTACACCCGCTTCCTCCATTATGCACAC
>JAHFGK010000106.1 GCA_023247475.1 Candidatus Omnitrophota bacterium | reverse complement strand
ACTTCCCACACCAATCGCTTAACTACAGGACGCCAACGCAATTTTATGATCACTTTTTGTCAAAAAACAACCAGCCAGTTCTAACTTAAAATTCCCTTGCTTAATGGGGGGCATTACAGTTGTCCTTTTAGTTTTGCCTTCACTTCTTTCTCAAACCACTCATCCAATACATAATGCAAAAATATGTTCGCTAACATCGGGCTTATGTTCCCACCTTGGGGGGTTCCTTCCTTACTCTCCTTAATCACCTCTTCTTCTATGTATCCTGATTTCAGGAATCTCACCACATACTGCAAGAACTTCGGGTCTTTGATTTTTCTTCCCAGCAGCTCCGTCAATTTCTTGTGATCGACCTTATCAAAGAATCCTTTGATGTCCGCTTCGATCACGTGATTGATCAGCTTAAAATTAATCAATTCCCCGACTTTCCTCAACGCTTGGTGGCAACTTCGGCCTGGTCGGAATCCATATGAGCCTTCATAGAAGTCCTGCTCATACATCGCCTCCATGATTTTGCTCATTGCTTTCTGAACAAATTTGTCTTCCGTCGTTGGTATACCTATCGGCCTCTGTTTTCCATATTCCTTCCAGCTTACCTCGTCCATTCCTTCAGCCCCGTTCCGGCGGAGCTGATAGTAATTCGCCTTGAGGAATTCTTCACTTATCAGATGCTTCAGATTGTTAAACTGACACTCCGGTTCCCCAGCGGCTCGCTTTGCTATGAGGTTTATTTCCGTTTCCTCGGTCTTACTTTGCTCTGTGTCATTGACCATGTTTCTTTTATCCTCTTCGATTTACGTCTAACCCCTTCGAATAGTCTTTTTTTTCCTTAACTTACGAGTCGTTACCTCGCTTGACTCTACTATGGGTTAGTCCGAACTCCAACACACCTTACCATCGTCTCACCTCTACAGTTTGTTGATGGCTTATCGGAAGCGTGTTGGATCCTCCCAAGTTCATATAAAACCTTTTGCACCATGCCGTCCTCTCCGACTCCGGCGGGCATTCTATGATTCGCCTTTTTTTTCAACATAGAATATACTGCCTTCAGCTTCTTTGAACAGCCTCGGCCTCCGCAATTGCGATTTCGGAGCTCTATCAGTTCATTTTCATTACGGCCTGATACATCCTTCCTTCTGGCTTCAACTACTCGGTTGCCCTCATAGCTGCAGAATTCAGTTCTACGCCGGTAGCTATCCTTTACGTAGTCCGGATTTTCACCGACCAGGGTTTATACGCTTCTTGGCGCACTCAAAGAACGGTCACAACGAAATCATATTTTATGTGCGTTTCTGGCGTTTATAAAACTGGAGTGGCAGCGTATTAGAACAGGCCTTTCTTGGTATCAACAAAAATGGTCTATTACCCGTTCGGCTGTCACAGCCTTTTTAACTTGAAACGCGAAAGTCCTATCTTAAAAAAGAGAGTAGCCATTGGGAATCAAAACTAAATTCTAACTACCGGGGTTTAATGACAGCTTCAAATCAGGAATATCCAACAAATTGGGAAGGATGAGCATTTACATTATTAAGGATTTTCTTACCACCAGAATCCCATTAGCTCTACGGTAAATCTTTGATTGAGATTTGTGGTATCAATTAAGTGGCAAATAGATATTAACTCCATTCCTTCTAAAACATTATTTTCTATGCTGTTGAGGTGGCTTTGTTCCGCCAGACGCAAGTTGGGCCATTGGATTGTTTTCCATAAAATCCAATAAAATAGGACCCGCAACTAAAACGCCAACTACCGGAAAAATAAATAACAGGAGAGGAATTAACATTTTTAAGGGGGCTTTCAAAGCAATTTGTTCTCCTCGACGAAACCGCGCCAATCGCATATCTTCAGAAAGAATATTTAAAGCCTCAGCAACAGACGTCCCCATTTTGTCTGCTTGGATCAAAGTTCGTGACAATGTTGATAAATCTGGTAAATCATATTTTGCCGCTAAATCCTTGATGGCATCTCGCCTTGTTTTCCCTAAATTAATTTCTTGGAGAACAATATTAAATTCTTGAATCATAACGGAAGGGGCTGATTTTTCAACAACCCACTTTAAAGCAAGCATAAAGTCGAGACCTGCGTTAACACACAATCTCAATAAATCTATCGCATCCGGCAGTTCTTTAATAATAATCGCTTTTATCTTTTTAATCTTTCCTTTTAACCAAAATTCGGGAAGCATATAACCAAAAGCAAAAACCATACACAGCCAAAAAAACAGGGTGTCTTTGTTGACAGCGGGAAAAGTAATAAAAACAATAAGCACAATCAATATTTCCTTAATAAGAAAAAACTCTTCCGGAGACAAATCTAAATGCGCCAAGGACAAATCTTTTAAAAGTCTTTTTCTTAACCCACCCGACGTTAAAGGTTTATTAATAACAGCAATTTTTCTTAAAAATATAAACGGGTTTGGTTTTTTCTTTTTCTGCGAATTGGCATCAAATCCTCCCAACCCGCCTAAAGCTAAACGAGGCCTGCTTTCCCACTCAATGGGAGAAACGCCAAGAACAAAACTAAAAGCGGCTAAAAAGGTTAACATTAAAACAACAATAACCATTGCATTCCCTCCTTAACATCTAGAAATTTTCTTATAAAAATTTTTAAATTAATAATCTTTAAAAGTACTTATTTTCCAGATAAGAACCGCTCCTATACATTCAGAAATAAAAGCATAAATTAATAAAACCCGCCCCAATTCCGACTGCAACATATTCTCCAAAAAACTGGGATTAGTAGAATAAACAACAACGGCAAAAGCAATCGGCAACAAGGACATAATGATCCCCTGCAATTTTCCTTGTAGTGTCAGAGTAGTAATGCTCTCTTGTATTTTCTTATGTTCCCGTATCGAATTAACAATACGCATAAATATTGTAGGCAAATTACCTCCCGTCTCTCTGGCAAGTAAAATGGCCGTAATCATCTGTTGTAATGCGGCAGACGGCATTCGGTCATATAAATGATTTAACGCTTCCTCTAAAGAAACGCCCATTTTATTTTCGCTCAAGACCGATCCCATCTCTTGATCAATCGGATCCGGCATTTCTTCGACCACAGCCTCCATGGCCTGAATCAAACTTAACCCGCCTCGAAAAGAACTGGACATAATCATAAGCGCGTCGACTAATTGATTATCAAATTTTTGTTTTCGTTTTACAATTGATCCTTTCACCCAAATATTCGGGATAAAAAATCCGACGACAACAAAAATAATTACTCCAGCCAACTTTAATTCTTCAGGAAACAACAAATAACCAACAATCCCGGCGATAGCAGGAATCAACATATATAACTTCTTCATCTTTTGGGTATCGGACTTAATTAAAAACTGATCCATCTTATTCGAAAGTTGTTGTGATTTTCTCTGATTATAGCTTACCATTTTATCCATTGCGACAGGAACAACAACATAGGTAAAAAACCCAACCGAGAAAGCAACAAAAACAATAAGTAAGACTAAAGCCATGCTATTTTCTCCGTTTCTTATGATGGATATAATACCGCATTGATATCAAATCCTAACCATTCAATTCTCTTCCTCACTCTGTTGGTGAGACTCCTAGAGGAGGAGGTGGAGGAGGTGGTGGTGGTGGTAAAAAAACAATACAACTCGGATCAGATGCACAATCACTGCATGCGCATCCTTCCTGACCTAAATCACAAGTTCCATCTCCGCAATTATCTAAACAAGCGCCTACGCAAGATACTATGCTCGATTGAATACAGGGAATATTCGATGGATCGCAATTAAAACTCTCCGCGCATTTCAAATCATACCAAGAGTGAAAATAAACTGTATCGAAAAGACATTCTTTAGTTCTCTTGGGATCATACTGACGACCAAAGCCAAAAGAATCCCCAACGGTCCTCCATCGCCCAGCCATTCCTCGGAGTATATATTTTTGGAATACCAAAAATGCACTCAAAACAATAAGTATCAAAAAAACATATTCTAAAGCCGCAACAGCTTTACGGTGAGTTAATTTATTGCTTTTATTCATCAACATTGGTTGAATCCCTGGCGCTTACATTTAATTAAAAATCTCCCGAACCACAATCAACGAACTTTAGATTAAATCCCATCGGTGATTCAGGATGAAAAAAATACTCCGCGCAGCTTCTTGACATAATCCCGTGTTCTAATAATTCATTAGCCCTCGCCCAACAATTTTTGTATTTTAGCGTATCAGCTGGTTCTGGTTCACGACTCAACATAAAAGCGCCCTCCGCTCCAGACATAGGCAAGCAATCAATTGTTAAATCATTTACCCCCGGCACAGGCTGAGGATGTTTTGGATGATGAAATTGAAACTTCCAGATATTAATCCCATTAGCAAATTTCAATTGTAAATCCTTGTCTTCATCCCACCGAATAACTTGAGATTTCACTGTTCCACCTAAAAAGCATCGATCCGGTTCATCATATTCACCCTTACTATCGCATCCATTATATCTCCCAAAAGCATCGCCTTCAGAAAAGCACCTTTTAATGCCGAGAAAACCTTTTGTATATGATTTGATAGTTGGTAGACCTGGCTCAACGGGCTTTCCATTTTTTATCGGATTTCCTTGTTGTCCACAGTTTCCTCCACAGCGGCCAGGAACCCTGGCATCCACACGGATAATATGCCATTTGCCTAAAGATCCCGGCGGTGCGTTAAAGGGGATTTCGCTTTGCCAACCATAAATCACATGCTCGGGCAAAGCCTCGTCAATCTTCGAACCGGCAGCGGCTGCGCTTTCAAGCTTAATTCTCGCTGCCATCAAGAGTGCTCCGGCGTCGATAATTTTATCAAATTCAAAAACGGCTATCTGAAAAAGATCCCTCATGCGTACAACGTCATCTCTCCGGGCGGCTAAAAAATCCCGTCTCTTTTGTAATTTAACGATCTGATTTTCCGATTCCAACGCAGTATCCAAAAGTTTTTGTCGCCAATTTAATGAAAAGTTCAGACCATCTGGACCAGCTAAAGGTGTGCCCTTAAACTGATCCAAACAACTTCCCTTCGCCTGCATCCAAGATAAAAGAATCGCCTGATAATATTTATTACCGATATTCCAGTGCTGACACGTCCCGGCCAAGACATCTCTTTCCTGGAAAAATGGCGTACAGGTGCTTGTTACGCAGGCCTCATAATTGGTATTACATGTCTGCGCACAGGTGACATCGGCTGGATTCGTAGGGTTAGAACTACAACTGCAAATATGATCGCAAGCACAAACGGCTTTGACATCTAAAGTACAATTATGACCAAGGCAACTACACGCGTCAATACAGGCTTGATCGGCGCATCCAGCCTCACATACCGCACAGGACCAGGGAGCCACGGAGGCTGGATTAGCACATTCCAACAAAGCATTATATCGCGGCAGGATCGGAGGAACCCCAGGAATCTCACTGACATAAGTATATTGTGAAATAATCGGTGCTTTTGATGGTCCTTGCCAAGGAGTTGGAATGTCAGGAAGATGGTCGCATAAATATACACCATTTAATTGACAGTTTAAAAGACATGTCTCAAAAGCGGCAACGTCAGCATCTCGAGGGACAACAAAATTATTCGTATCAAAAGGGTCCAACGTATTATTTATTAAAAGGGATCGCGGAAGATCTACACAATTGGATTCGTTGCAGGTCGACCCACAGGCTTGAAATTTTGGAAGATTGGCAATATTGTAATCTAGACAGGCAAGAATATCATTAATTTTCCCCGTCCCAAAAGTAGCCGCTTCTGTTTGTTTTAACCCGGGGCATTGCCCAACAGGAGTCCCAACCTCCCGAACCGGCCAAACCGTGGCAATACCTGTTCCGGGATTGGGAACACATAACGCTTGATCACAATCGCGGCCAACATAGCTTGCGTTAAGCCAATCATTTAATTTATTAATCCAATTTTTTAAAAGATCTCTCATCTGAATAATCCAACCATCTTCTAACCCATTCGAGAATGGATCTGAAGCGGGATCACCGGTCGCTTTTGGAGCCAGCCAACCCACAAAACTTGGATACCACTCCCTAAACGTGGCTGTTAAGCTAACAAGGTCCATGTTTCTAATCTCATTAGCCCAGACGAGAAATTCCCTCATTCTATAAACAAAAACATCAAAAGGATCATCGGGAAACATATCCGGTGATCCAGCCCCTGGTTCTCCGCACTCACACGGTTCAATGGTGTTACCTTGCGGACACCCGGCGCCGAATTTTGCACATGTGGCATAATAAGGCCAAATCGTCGAACAAAAACGATCTCCACCCCGTTTCCATTTGCCATCAAACGGGACAGTCAAGTTAGTACCGCATTCCGTGGCATAGTTCCTCGGAAGCACTATTAATCTTTCCAGTGTTTTAACAACATCTGCCCTTAATATTTTTTTATTAATATCATTGGGATCCGTTGGATCATAAACACAATTTCCCCCGTTAAAAAATCCCGGTGGATGCGGCAAATTAAGTTGAGGAGAAAGTCCTCCATTAACTATTGAAGCGGATGCTAACGTTCCGGGAATATTTAACAATCCAGTAATATCTCCACACCGAGCGTCAGCCGCATCGCACAGATGACATTCATATCTTCGATTTTTATCGCTCAAATTATAAACCAAATCTCCTAAATCCATACCCCAATCAGAAAACTTATAAAAAACAGGAAAGACGATATCTCCTCTCGTATCATCAAATCGAAATAACGGTCTTTCAGGATCCAAAACCTGCGCAAAATTATGCACACGGAAAGGATTAGTATGAAAATCTCGATGTTCATCATCTCTCCCAAACAATTCCAGATAAGAAATTTTCGCATTCAGATAATCCTCCAGCGTCTTATCATAAACAAATGGATAAGTAGCTCCATACGTCGATAAAGCCCCGCAATTCGCCGCCGAACCGCATGTTGACCCACAGCAAGCGGGAGGGGCAACGACAGCTGGATCGACACAGCACGGATTACATTCAGAGGGAGGATTAGCCCCACAACAAGGATGGGAAGGATTATTTAAACAATCAATCGGATCCCATAGAAAATCTAAAAACAATTTTAAGGCGGCAACAAAAGCTTGAATATCGACCGTTACCCCTGCATGGATTGATTTCAGCCGATCAGTATAATAATAACCAAACCGCGCGACAGTATTGCCCGGGCCCCACTTTCCGTTTAAATCAATATCCGAAACATCTTCAATCTGCCCTCGGTCATCCACAATGTTTTGCAATGCGCTTAGAATTCCCGATTCAAGAAATCGGTCAACCGGTCCAAGTTGGGTCATCATCTTATTCCAAAGAGCTGTGATCCCAGGCTGAATATATAATACTTGCAATAATAAAGCGGCAACCAGCAAAATAACTCCCACGATAAAAGCCACAGTGAATAACGCGCATCCAGCCCCAAAAGTCAACACACAAATAATAACAATGATAATAATAATCAATACCGTTAAAATAATCTGAAAAACTTCTGAAAACCCACAAAGTGTTAAGTCAGCTCCTGCTTCGGCCTCTCCCCCCAATCGAACCTGAAAGAGTTGTTCCGCATAACTGGCAAAAGCAGAACCCATTTGAGCCGCGCTAATATGAGAAGAGATCGTCGTCATTGTCTTCAGTTCGGCGACCTTGCCTAAATTCAAAGTAATTGCAAAAAAAATGATGACAATCGCTGTCATCACAATAAGAATAATCGCAACCTGTCCTTTTAAATCTTGCTTGTCTTTAAAAGACCGGCGTTGTTGTTTAAAAATTTTGGTTTGATTACGAAAGATTTTATTTAAAAAGATAAACACTGGAGCTTCCTTAATTTTACGCCTAATAAACTAGAATCCATCTCATAAATAGAGTTTAACGAGCATAAGTATTGAAGCTAACTGAACCATAGCCAGAAAATTCTCAGGATGATATTCATAACGAACAACCAAACGTCTAAAACG
>JAHFGK010000105.1 GCA_023247475.1 Candidatus Omnitrophota bacterium | reverse complement strand
CCATGTTGGTAAAAAAGATTCTCAAGTCTACCATCAGGTGAATGTTCAAGGCACACAGAATCTTCTTAATGCAGTGAGAATGAAAAATCTAATCTTTATGTCAACAGCCAAGGTTTACAAACAAGAGGGCAAGCCTATTGATGAAACATCACCGCTTGAACCTTTGGACGATTATGCGAAAACTAAACTGGAGGCGGAATATATCTGCAGGAAATATTTTACAGGAGATCATCTAATAATTTTGCGCTCGGTCAATGTTGTCGGCATAGGGCAACCCGATAAAGCCATTTTACCTGTTTTATTTAATCAAGCCTTTCACAACGAACCTTTGGATATTTTTGCTCCTAAAAAATCTTTTGTGCAATTCCTCTATGTGGAGGACGTGATTCGAACTTTTGAACTTTTCATGGATCATCCCAATCTCGATGGCATCTTCAATCTTTCTTCTGTGCAAAAAATTCGGCTTGATGAGCTGGCGTTTAAAATTATTCAATTGTGTCAATCGAAGTCAACTATTCATTTCTCGAACTTGACGGAAGCACCTTTTTCCGAGATAAGATCAGATAAGATTCAAAAGAAATTAGGTTGGGTCGCTCAGACACCCATTAATGACATTCTAAAAATTTATCACCAGTCAGTCAATGTCCCCAGATAAAAATAAGACGAGAGTCCTTATTTGTGGCATCTTACCGCCACCATATTTTGGTCATAGCATGATCTATAAAATTCTCATAGATTCCCAATTTGTTGATACGTATGATGTGATTTTTTTCAATATGAAGTTTTGGTCCTATGGGAAGCATAAAAAGGTCACGATCCTTAAATTGTTACAGTTCGTGAGATATTTTTTCCAGTATATCTTTCTCATTTTAACGAGGCGCCCTCATTATGTTCTATACGGAATCAGTTTTGATAAGATTCCATTTTTAAAAGATTTTCTTTTCTGTATGACGGGACGCCTTTTAGGATGTCGGGTCGTTCTTCATGACATGGGACAGTATTTAAGAGAATTGTATGAAGCTGGGGGAGGAGTGCATAAAAAACTTGTGAGGCTATTTTTAAAAAATACCACAGCCAGTATTGTTCTTGGCGAGAAAGCCAGGTATGTGTATGATGGTTTTCTCGATCTCAACAGAGTTATAGCTGTTCCGGGGGCTGTTGAAGATACCATCAATATCACCACACAGCAAAATGAAGACAACAGAAAAGATAATACATCATCGGTGAAGGTTTTATATTTTTCCTTCTTAAGTGTTTCCAAGGGATTTTTGACTGCATTGTATTGTATCCCAGAGGTTGTTAAAAGGAATCCCAAAGTCCATTTTACCTTTGCCGGCCCTATTGAATCCGAAAATTTACGCCAGATGATGATTCAATTTGCGGAAGAACATCATTTGAACTCAAATGTTCAATATATCGGTTATGTAGGGGATGAAGTCCTAAGAACGCAATGTTTTCGAGCTACGGATATCTTTATTTTCCCAACCCAGCGGGATGTATTTGGTTTGGTCCTTCTACATGCGATGGCTGAGAGTGCGCCTATCATTGCTTCTTATGAAGGGTGTATTCCAGAAATCATCGAAGATGGAAAAAATGGGTTTTTATTTCCCAAGGGGGATCATAGACAATTAGTGGAGAAGATTATTATGTTGGCGGATAATCCTCAGTTGCGACAAAGAATAGGGGAAGAGAACCGTCGGAAATATCTCAATTTTTATACACCTGAAAAGTATGGAGAGAGAATGATGGGGGCATTTAATAAAATTGAGCAGATGAGTTCAAAAAATAGAAATTGTTCATAATGCGTTTGAGAATATTCGATTTAAAGAAGTTACAACAGGTCGCGGTCAATTTTTCCCTTTGTTGTGCTTCGGTTGTTGTTCTGTTGTTGTTTTGTGAGGTGGGGCTGAGAATTGCTTCCCACAAATTTAAACCCAGTAATGATTGATCGTTTTATGAATACGATTCACTTTTAGGATGGAAACATATTCCCAACAAAGAAGGAAAGTACATATCCACCGAATAGGAGGTTTGGGAACATTTTAACTCGAAAGGCATTCGCGGCCCCGAATATCCTTAGGAGAAGGCAAACAACGAGTATCGAATTCTGACTTTAGGAGACTCCTTTGCGGAAGGCTACAGTGTTGAATTTGAAAAATTTATCTCGGAAATATTAAAGAGAAAACTTGCCAGTCAATCGAAGTCACACTAAACGATTAAAGAAATGGTTGGAGTCGGATTTTTATTTCTATAATTTCGTAAAGCAAAGTTTAACTGATAGTATTATTATCAATCGGTTTTTGTAAAAGATTGGTTTCAAAAAATTTCCTCAGGAATTTAGAGTTTGGGAAAAGAAGCCTACTGATCATGTTCGCTATGCATGGGCCGTAACAGAAGGTATCCTATTGAATTTAAAAAAGGAAGTTGAATCAATAGGAGGGCAATTGCTTGTATCTTATGTCCCTTCCCAAGCTAGTATATACTCCGAGGTATGGGAAGAAACCAAGCAAAAGTATGGCTTAGGATAATGAGTGGAATATTGATCAAGAGGCCACGGCCTTAGAAATGATTTGTCGAAAGCATAATATCGATTTTATGGATCCAACAGAATTTTTGCATACCAAGGCTATTCAATTGGCTGAAGAAGGGAAACAGTTATATTTTTTAAAAGACGGGCATTGGAATGAGAATGGCCACCAATATGTAGGAGAGTTATTAGCACAACACATTAACCAACTTTCAAAATAAACGGTAATATTTAGGATCTAAACCATAAATCAGGGAGAACTGATTTTTCAATCTTATGGAAAGTGGATTTATAAAATATTTTAAAAATACGGGATACCTTTTTTTAGAAAAGGCCATACGCACCATTGTGAATTTATTGGTTTGGGCTTTAGTCATACGGTATCTGGGGCCAGAACAATTCGGAATTTTTAGTTATGCCCTTAGCTTTGTTTTACTTTTTAGTATATTATCGGATCTCGGGTTAAATGCGATTGTCGTGCGGGATCTTTTAAGAAATGAAACTCAAGAAAACCAAATTCTAGGATCGGCTTTTGCTCTGCGATTTTGGGGGGCGGTATTGGCGATAGGACTCATCTTCGGTATCCTCCAGTTCTTAACCATTTCTTTCTCTACTAAAGTCATTATTATGATTATGTCCTTGCGTATGATTTTCCAAGCATTTTATATTATTGATTATTACTTCCAATCGCGTGTTTTGTCTAAATTTACAGTTTATTCTCAATTGATGGGGCTATTAGCTTCTTCGGTCTTGTGCCTGACATTTGTCTATTTTAAGAAAACATTGATTTTTTTTGTATCTGTTGTGATCATCGAAGAAATTGTCATCAGTTTGGGACTCATTTTCTTTTATAAGAAAAATCAGCAGAAAGTTTTCGCTTGGCAATATACCGCAGGTATTTTACAGAGTCAATTAAAAGATGCATGGCCCCTCATTGTCTCGGGTGTGGCCATTGCCATTTATATGCGTATTGATCAAATCATGATTCATGACATGTTAGGCGCTAAATGGGTAGGATATTATTCGGCTGCTGTTAGAATCAGTGAAGCGTTTTACTTTGTGCCGATCATTCTGACGAAT
Organism: Candidatus Omnitrophota bacterium; assembly: GCA_023247475.1. Lineage (GTDB taxonomy): Bacteria > Omnitrophota > Gorgyraeia > Zapsychrales > JAHFGK01 > JAHFGK01. The sequence goes on along the minus strand of JAHFGK010000105.1, from coordinate 4,456 downwards.
TCTTTATTTCCCGCCATTGTTAATGCGAAATTAAAATCATCTGAACTCTATCAAAATCGACTGCAATCCCTATTTTCACTATTATTATGGATGGCCATTGGGATATCGATCCTTATGACCCTGATTTCGACGCCTTTGGTAAGGATTCTCTTGGGACCAGAATATTCTTTGTCCGCTCAAGTTGTCGCCATTCATATCTGGGCCAGTATTTTTGTGTTTTGGGGGGTAGCAAGAACAAAATGGGCGATTAATGAAAACTTCCAAATTTACACAATGTTTTTTACAATAATAGGCGCAGGAGTCAATGTGATTTTAAACTTTTATCTCATTAAAGCATTGGATATAAGAGGGGCAGCGATTGCGACCGTGATCTCCCAATTCGTTGCTGCTGTGTTTTCAAGTTTATTGAGTCGTAAGACGCAACCCATATTTTTCTTGCAAATAAAGGCAATAAATCCTTATAGCATTTTAGTGCATAATCGATATTAACAAAGTAGTGTGAAAAAATGAAAAATTTGTTTTGGGTGAGGGAAACGAAGGCTTTTATCAAAAATATGATGGTTCACTCTTTGTTACTAAAAAATTCAGGTATTTTATTATATAAGTTATCTGGAAGAAGACCTTGGAGTTTAGGGTATTCCATTTATAAGTATAATTTTATACGAGATATCCTTGAAAATCGTTTAAATGTGTTTGATGGTAAAATACTCCCTGCCCATTATGGATTTAGAATGGATGAAAGAGTTGTTGAATACCCATGGTTTTTTTCGAGACTTAAACCCCATGAATTGATTATTCTTGATGCTGGTTCAATCTTAAATCATTACGAGATCCTTTCCTTACAATATTTAAGAAATCGAAAACTTTATATCTCAACTCTCTTCTATGAAGGAATTCATTGTTTTGAAAATATGCCTTCCTATACTTATGAGGATTTAAGGGATCTTAGTTATCAAGATGAGTTCTTTGATGCTGTTGTATGTATTTCGACACTAGAGCATATTGGCATGGACAATACGTTTTTATATACGCCTGATCTCAAGAAAAAGGAAAATGATAAATATGCCTATTTAGAGGCCGTTAAGGAACTTAAAAGGGTCATAAAAAAGGGGAGGGCATTATATCTCACCATGCCCTATGGTCGATATAAGAATCATGGATGGTTCCAAGTTTTTGATAAAGAAATGGTTAGAAGGCTGGTCCAACAATTTGCACCTTCACAGATGTCGGAGGTTTATTTTAAATATGAATATCACCAATGGAACTACTCTCACCAAGAAGCTTGCCAGGATGGGTATTATTTTGATATTCATAAACAAAAAGGTTATAATAAAATTTCTCCAGCGGCTTCAGAAAGTGTCATTTGTTTAGAGCTAATTAAGTAACTTATTCTCTGTTAAAAGGTTGGTGATATGAGTCAAAGTAACGGTAACGTAGCAAAAAGGGTTTTAAAAAGCTGTTTATGGTTTGGCCATTATCTTTCATGGGTTTACGGTTATTTAAAGCTCATGGCCGGGTGTAACGCATTAAAGGATATTAAAATCCTTTCCATTGAATTTTGTTCCATATGTAATTTGCGGTGTAAATATTGTTTTATTGAGCAAAAAGGCCGGGCTAGGTTTTTAGATATTAATATTTATGAGAAATTAATCAAGGAAGTGGCCGGGAATCCAAAATATAAAATTAAGATAATGGAGTGGCCTATCAGTGGAGAATTTTTTGTATACCGTGATTATAAGCGTGTCATTGAAATAACCAAAAAATATATGGATGAGAATCCAAATTTTCGACCCCATGTGATTCTGAACGAAAATTTTATGTTATTTGATGAAGAAAAGATTGATTTAATCTTGAAATCAGGGGTTGTTAAGCAGCTTATATGCAGCTTTGATGGGCATGATGCGAAAAGCTTTGAAGATATGCGGCCACCGGCTCAGTTCGAGCAATGTTTACAGAATTTTAGAACTTTTGTCAAGCGCAATAAGGAATTAGGAAATTTGGTCCATATTCAAATTAATAACGGCCGTGATGAAAATTCCATTGGCCAAAAGTTTAGTGAAGAGATGGAAGAGATCTTAAGGGCGGGGGATAGTGTAACCCAATGGAAGCCAAAATTTTGGAATGAGTCATTTAATGGATCAAAGAAAGTTTATAAACCGGCAAAGGGTTTTTGTTCTTTTGTATTTAATAATGTGACTCTGTCAAGTTCAGGGGAAATCTCCAAGTGTTGTATGGATTTAAAAGGATCAACGGTTTATGCTGACCTTTCCAAGTATACATTAGCAGAAATTTGGCATTCTAATGCTCGACGACAATTTTTGACTTTGATGTTTAAAAATAGGAGGGACTTGCTTAAAGGGTGTAATACCTGCGCAATCACTTTTACGAATAATGACAATCGATATACCAACAAAATTAGGACAATTAAACGTCGATTGATGTCTTTGATTTATGGGAAAAAATATTATTTGAAACCATTGGAATAATTTAATGTTAGAAACCAGGTGATATTGTGCTCTTTTGATCGTTTTTGAATAGTTGTATAAGTCTTCAAACGAAGACTGCACAATGAAATATTAAGAATCAAACGGGTGGTTATTATTCTATGGAGTGAGAATTGGTTATAAGCCGATTATATCTTCACCTTCCCTATGAACAAAGAAAATAACAACAATCATCAGAAAATTAAGATAACATTTGTAACCAATACTTGCACTCATTACACGGTTAAATTTTTTGAACTCCTGTCCCAGGAATATCATATGTCATTTTATTTTACGGGCGTTGGAAGCCATTACCATGACAAAAAGATTGAAATGTTATATAGAAATTTTAATGGCCATTATCCCAGGGGTTTTTATCTTTTGCCAAAACTAAGGATTACTCCTGGGTTATTTCAATTGCTGTTCAAAGATCAAGATATTTTTATTAAAACGCTAGATGATCGATTTGCTATTCCTTTGATTTTTCTATTTGCAAAGATATTAAGAAAGCCAATTATTTTATGGAGTGGATTTTGGATGCATCCTCAAACATCCTTTCATAAATTGTCCTATGGGCTGACAAAATTCATTTATAGACACTCGGATGCCATTATCGTATATGGTGAGCATGTGAAAAGATATTTAAGGGACCTTGGTATCAAAGAAAGAAAAATTTTTTGTGCGCCACATGCGGTTGACAATGCTTTATTTAACAAATCGATCAGTCTTGAAGACCAACGAGAACTAAAACAAAAGTTGGAATTAGCCGAGAATAAAATTGTTCTTTATGTTGGACGCTTGGAAGAATGCAAAGGTCTTAAATATCTTGTTGAAGCCATCTCCAAAATTAAAAATTTGTCAATCGCCCTTCTTTTTATCGGGGGAGGAGCGCTAAAGCAATCTTTAGAAGAACAATGTAGAGTTGCAGGAATTAAATGTCATTTTTTAGATTACATTAATAATCAAGAACTTTATCGCTATTATGCCATAGCTGATGTTTTTGTCTTACCATCGATTACAACAAAGTATTTTAAAGAACCGTGGGGATTAGTGGTCAATGAGGCCATGAATCAGGGATGTCCCATTGTGGTAACTGATGCGGTGGGAGCCGCTCAAGGGGGCTTGGTCGAGAACGGCAAAAATGGTTTTATTGTTCCGGAGAGAAATAGTGAGGCTTTACGAGAAAGAATCGAATATTTGTTCGGGCACGAAGATGTCCGATCCCAGATGAGCCAGCGATCAAAAGAGAAAATTAAAGATTGGACGCATGAACGGATGGTCCGAGGATTTTATGAGGTAATCCATTTCGTAAGCGAGAAAGGGAAGGTATGAGTACTTATATTCTCGGGATTTCCGCTTTTTATCACGACAGCGGCGCCTGTTTAGTCAAAGATGGAGAGGTTGTGGCTGCGGCCCAAGAAGAACGATTTACCCGCAAAAAACATGATGAATCATTTCCAACCTACGCTGTCAATTACTGTCTGAAAGAAGGCGGTATTTCCATCCATGACTTAAGTTGTGTTGTTTTTTACGAAAAACCATTTTTGAAATTCGAAAGATTGTTATTCACTTACCTCAGTTACGCGCCTCAAGGACTTCGTTCGTTTTTGAAAGCCATGCCGCTTTGGCTGAAAGAGAAAATTTTCCTTAAAGATCTGATCAGCGAACAATTAGATTATAAAGGTAAGATTTTATTTCCCGAACACCATGAATCGCATGGTGCCTCAGCGTTTTATCCATCTCCTTATCAAGAAGCGGCTATCCTGACGATGGATGGGGTGGGGGAGTGGGCGACCACCACGTTTGGCTATGGCGAAGGAAATAAAATCCATTTATTAAAGGAGATACGTTTTCCGCATTCTTTAGGTTTACTTTATTCAGCCTTCACCTATTACCCCGGCTTTCGAGTCAATTCCGGAGAATATAAACTGATGGGATTGGCGCCTTATGGTGAACCCAAGTATGTTCAAAGC
>JAHFGK010000104.1 GCA_023247475.1 Candidatus Omnitrophota bacterium | reverse complement strand
CCCAACGGATGGTAGAAATTGGAGAAGCCGTTGGTATAATTGCCGCCCAAAGTATTGGCGAACCCGGAACGCAGTTAACCATGCGAACGTTCCACATCGGTGGTACAGCGAGCAGAACGATTGAGCAATCTTACTATAAAGCGAAAAATAAAGGTCTCGTCAAATATCACCAGTTGCGTGTGGTTGAGCGTGGTAATGAGTTTGTGGTTCTCAATAAAAATGGTTCTCTCAGTGTGAATAATGAATTCGGGCGGGAATTCGAACGTTATCCACTACCGCAGGGTGCCACGATTACTAAGGCGGATGGCGGGGAAGTCGAAAAGGACGAAATTTTTGTTCGCTGGGATCCTTATACGATTCCTATTATCACGGAGGTCAAAGGAATGGTCAATTCGGAAGACCTTATCGCAGATGTGACCGTTCAAGAAGAGCTAAATCCGTTGATAGGAATTACGGAACGTGTTGTTGTTGAACATAAACAAGAATATCATCCCCAGATTATTATTACGGATGAGAAAAACGAAGTTGTTGGGATTTATTCTATTCCGGTGGGAGCTCATATTCTTGTCAAAGATAAACAAGGTGTCAAAGGCGGGGAGCTTATTGCAAAAATTCCGCGAAGCGTCAGTAAGACAAAGGATATCACCGGTGGTCTGCCGCGTGTGGCAGAATTATTCGAAGCCAGGCGACCAAAAGATCCCGCCATCATTAGCGAGATTGATGGTTTTGTGGAATTTGGTGAAGATAAACGTGGTAAACGCACCATTATCGTCCGTAGCCCTACGGGAATGACCAAAGAGTATGTGATCCCTCACGGGAAACATCCGACCGTCTACAAAGGTGATCGCGTTTTTGCTGGCCAGCAACTAACGGAAGGACCGGTTGTCCCGCATGATATTTTAAGGGTCTGTGGGGATAAGGTTTTGCAAGAATATTTGCTCAATGAGATTCAAGAGGTATATCGATTACAAGGGGTACGGATAAATGACAAACACATTGAGCTTATTATTTCGCAAATGCTCAAAAAAGTAAAGATTGATGATTCGGGAGATACTAATTTTCTCGTTGGGGATCAAATAGATCGGGTCATTTTTAAGAAAACTAATGAGGAAGTGTTAAAAAAGAAGGATAAGCCAGCTCAGGCCACTCCGTTATTACTTGGGATTACGAAGGTTTCGTTAACAACAGAGAGCTTTATTTCCGCAGCGAGCTTCCAAGAGACAACAAGAGTCTTGACAGAGGCAGCCGCCTCTGGTAAAATCGACCTTTTACGTGGTTTGAAAGAAAATGTCATTGTAGGGCATTTGATCCCCGCGGGAACAGGTCTTAAATATTATGATAATTTGGAAATGGTGAAATATGCCGACGATACAACAACTCATCCGGATAAGCCGAAGACAGAAGATCAAAAAGAGTAAATCTCCGGCTTTAACAAATTGTCCGCAAAGACGGGGAGTCTGTCTTCAAGTTCGGACGATGACACCGAAGAAACCCAACTCCGCTTTGCGCAAAATCGCCAGGGTTCGGCTATCGAATCGTATTGAGGTCACGGCTTATATCCCCGGGGAAGGGCATAACCTTCAGGAACACTCCATCGTTCTCGTGAGAGGGGGTCGGGTTAAAGATCTTCCGGGTGTACGATATCATATCGTTCGAGGAACTTTGGATGCTTCTGGAGTTGATAAACGAAAAAAGTCAAGATCAAAATATGGAGCCAAAAGAGGTAAGCAACAATAAAGAAAATTAATTATATCTATGCGAAGAAGAAGAGCAGAACTACGGGAAGTAGCACCAGATCCAAAATATAACAGTCCTTTAGTGGCGAAGTTTATAAATACTATTATGGTGAAAGGGAAAAAGACTATTGCCGAAAGGACGGTGTATGAGGCTTTGGAGATTTTAAAACATAAAATTCAGGAAGAAGATATTTTAAAAGTGTTTATCAAGGCCATTGAGAATGTTCGCCCTCGTCTAGAGGTTCGTCCTCGACGGGTGGGTGGGGCAACGTATCAAATTCCTTTGGAAGTCCCAACACCCAGAGCAAATTCTTTAGCCATGCGCTGGATCAGAGATTTTGCACAAAGTAAGCGAGGCAAACCGATGACGGTGAAGCTGGCGGATGAATTACTATCGGCTTATAAAGCAGAAGGGCCAGCTATCAAGAAACGAGATGAAACGCATAAAATGGCGGACGCCAATAAAGCCTTTTCGCATTTAAGGTGGTGATATGATCACCGAGAAAGTACCCTTACAAGATATTCGCAACATCGGAATCATTGCTCATATTGACGCCGGAAAGACGACAACAACGGAACGAATCCTTTATTATACAGGCGTTATTCATAAATTAGGCAATATTGACGACGGGAATACCCAAATGGACTGGATGCCGCAAGAACAAGAACGCGGAATTACCATTACGGCAGCAAGTACGACTTGTTCCTGGAATAAGAGAAGGATTAATATTATTGATACCCCAGGACACGTTGATTTTACCATTGAAGTGGAGCGTTCATTAAGAGTTCTGGATGGGGCGATTGTGGTTTTATGTGGGTGTAGTGGGGTACAGCCGCAGACAGAAACTGTTTGGCGACAAGCTGAGCGTTACAATGTTCCTCGCATCGCGTTTATTAATAAAATAGATCGTTTGGGAGCAGATTTCAACCGTGTGCTTGCCGAGGTCCATGAACGTTTAGGGGCCAATGCCGCTGGGATTGAATTCCCTGATGGTGCGGAAAGTAACTTTAAAGGAATCGTTGATATAATTAATCAGCAATATATTATTTATAAAGATGATACTGGTATGAATTTTGAACGCGTGCCAATCCCAGATTATCTGAAGGAAAAAACACAAGAGTATCGTCATAAGCTTTTAGAAAGATTAGCGGATGCGGATGATGTGATCATGGAAAAATATCTGGAAGAAAAAGAAATAACGCCTCAAGAACTTAAAGACGCTGTTCGCCGGGCAGTAGTCCAAAATAAATTTTTACCTGTTTTAGTGGGGACTTCTTTAAGAAACCGGGGGGTTCAGATGTTGCTTGATGCTGTTACGGATTATTTACCGTCCCCACTGGATATTCGTCCGGTTTCGGGAATTGACCCTGGAACAAAAGAACCTACTCAACGACAAGCATCCGTGGATAGTCCTTTAAGTGCGTTGGTTTTTAAAATAGCTTCCGATCCTTATGTCGGGAAGATCTATTATACTCGAATTTATTCTGGGAAAATTTCTTCGGGTTTTAATGTTTATAACTCGACCCGGGATTTAAGAGAACGAGTTGCTAAAATCGTTTTGATGCATGCCAATAGGCAGGAAATTATTTCCGAAGCCACAGCTGGAGAAATTGTTGCTTTAGTAGGACTGAAGGAAACAAAGTCCGGGGACACACTATGTGTCGAAGACACCCCTATTTTGATTGAAAACATGAGAATTCCAGATCCGGTTGTTTCTATGGCGATTGAACCAAAAACAAAAGCAGATCAAGATAAGCTTGGACTTACCTTAAAAAAATTTTTGGATGAAGATCCTTCGTTACGCGTTCAATATGATCATGAAACCGCCCAGACGATTATCTCTGGGATGGGCGAGTTGCATCTTGAAATCATTATTGATCGTATGAAACGTGAACATAACTTGGAAACGAATATTGGTCGTCCAGAGGTTGCCTATAAGGAGACATTGACGCAGAAAGTCGCTGATGTGGTAGGGAAGTTCATTTCGCAAACAGGTGGTCGAGGACAATATGGTCATGTGGTTATTAATGCTGAGCCAACGGAAAAGCGTGGGCAAGGAATGGTTTTTATTAATAAAATTAAGGGTGGTTCCATTCCACGAGAATTTATTTCAGCTGTAGAGAAGGGTATTAAAATAGGATCTCAGAGTGGAATTTTAGCTGGTTATCCAGTGACGGATTTGATCGTAACCTTAATAGATGGTTCTTATCATGAGGTGGATTCGAGTGAATTGGCGTTCCAATTAGCAGCCAAGTACGCCTTACAGGATGCATTACACCGAGGACATTCGGTATTCTTAGAACCGTTTATGGATTTAGAAGTAGTTGTTCCGGAAGAATTTATGGGTAATGTGATTGGCGATTTAGTCAGGCGAAGAGCGAAGATTGTTTCTCAAGGAATACGAGGTAAATTAAAGATCGCTCGCTGTGAAGTCCCCCTGTCAGAAATGTTCAATTACGCTAATGATATTCGTTCTATGACGCAAGGGCGCGCCTCATTCTCCATGGAGCCAGCTTATTATGATATAGTTCCACACAGCATTGCTGAGAAAATTAAAGGAGAGCGAGCTGCCGCTTTAAATAAAAAGTAAAATTATAGGAAGAAAATGAATTTATAAAAATGGGAGGACAATTATGGCTAAAGGAAAATTCGTAAGAAATAAGCCACACTTAAACATCGGGACCATAGGGCACGTTGATCATGGTAAGACAACTTTAAGCGCCGCAATATCAACCATTCTTTATAAAAAGGGGCTAGCTTCTGAGGCTCGTTCCTATGATTCGATTGATAACGCCCCAGAGGAAAAAGAGCGAGGTGTTACTATTAATATTTCCCACATCGAATACGAAACAGAAAAAAGACATTACGCTCACATCGACTGTCCCGGCCACGCCGACTATATCAAAAATATGATTACCGGAGCAGCGCAGATGGACGGAGCCATCCTCGTTGTTTCCGCCGCAGATGGCCCCATGCCTCAAACCCGCGAACATATCCTTTTAGCCCGCCAAGTTAACGTTCCCGAAATAGTTGTTTTCTTAAATAAATGTGATCAAGTTGAAGATAAAGAACTTCTGGATCTTGTTGAACTTGAGATCCGTGATCTTCTAACCAAATATAAATTCAAAGGGGATAAAACTCCTATCATCAAGGGAAGTGCTTTGGAGGCTTTGAATAATCCTGATGATCCAGCGAAAACTCAACCTATTTTGGATCTGATGAAAGCCGTAGATGAATATATCCCTCAGCCTGTCCGTGAATTGGATAAACCATTTTCCATGGCTATCGAAGACATTTTCTCTATTTCCGGACGAGGAACTGTCGCAACGGGAAGAGTTGAACGAGGGAAAGTAAAGGTGGGAGAAGAGGTTGAGTTAGTTGGCTTAAGAGAGAAAGTCCAAAAGACAGTTGTCACGGGGATTGAGATGTTTCGAAAAGAGTTGGAGGACGGACAAGCTGGTGACAATGTAGGAATACTTTTAAGAGGCCTTAATAAGGAAGATGTTGAGCGTGGTATGGTTATGGCAAAACCAGGCTCTATTACCCCGCATACGAAATTTAAAGCTTCCGTTTATGTTTTAACGAAAGAAGAAGGCGGCCGTCACACACCATTTTTTAAAGGTTATCGGCCGCAATTCTATTTTAGAACAACGGATGTGACGGGAACAGCCGAATTACCGGCGGGCGTGGAGATGTGTATGCCGGGGGACAATGTGAACTTAGAAGTCGACTTAATCATTCCTGTTGCTATGGAGAAAGAGTTGCGTTTTGCTATACGGGAGGGCGGTCGTACCGTGGGAGCAGGCGTTATCTCGGAGATTATTAAATAACATAAGAGTCGATTGCTATCCGCTTTATTTTAGTTTCTTAAGTTATTTGATCTTCATGCTGACCACGAAATACGTTGGTTCCAAGGTAAATAAATTATTCAGGCGTTAGTAATAGCATTAAACGAGTTAATAAGGTTAATCTCGTGAGTATCATTTTTGCTTTTTAAAAGAATATTGAAGGATTGAGTTTTATATGCAAAAAATACGGATTAAATTAAAAGCGTATGATCATCGACTCATTGATCAATCGGCACAGGAAATTGTGGACACGGCGATCCGTACCGGAGCCAAAGTTGCGGGACCAGTTCCTTTGCCAACCAAGAAGGAATTGTATACTGTTTTGCGTTCACCTGTGATCGACAAGAAATCACGGGAGCAGTTTAGTCTGGCAACGCACAAACGGCTTATTGATCTCATTGACCCAACATCCAAGACCGTGGAGGCGTTAAGGAAATTAAATCTCCCTGCGGGTGTTGATGTGGAAATCAAACAGTAAGGCATATATATTAGAGAAGACAGATGATTAGAGGACTATTGGGTAAAAAGTTGGGAATGACACAAATTTTCGATCAAGACGGTAATCTTATCCCGGTGACGGTTATCGAAGCAGGCCCTTGTTATGTTCTGAGCTTAATCAATTCCCCGCACTTGAAGGTGAAATTAGGTTATAAGACGGTTAAGGAATCCCGACTCCGTAAACCCGAATTAGGATTTTTTAAAAAAGTAGGTGTAAACCCATTGAGGATCATCAAGGAGTTCGAATCAACAGATAATAAAGATTATAAAGTAGGACAGGAAATCAAATTGGATATTTTCAAATCAGGAGATTTTGTTAATATCACCGGCATCACAATAGGAAAAGGATTTCAGGGTGGCGTAAAACGGTGGAATTGGGCTGGCGGTCCCGGATCTCACGGATCAATGCAACACCGGCAAGTTGGTTCTATTGGTTCTACCACCGATCCAGGCAGAACACTTGTGGGGCATCATATGCCTGGGCATATGGGTGCGGAAAAAAATACGGTGGAAAATTTAAGAGTGATGCAGGTAGATACGGAGAATGGTGTTCTACTCGTCAAAGGGGCTGTGCCGGGACATAAAAATTGTTATTTAACCATTAATCGTTCCCATAAGAGAGTTTATCAGTCTTTAGAAGTGAAGAAGGCAGTTCATGCAGTTAAGCGTAATCCGATGAAGGTTAGTAAAGCGAAAGCTATAGGAAAAGCAAAATAATATGTTGAAATTGCCCGTATTAAATAAAGACGGAAAAGAAGTTGAATCGCTGGAATTGCCAGAAAAATTGTTTGGCAATCGTTTGAATACTTATGTCATGAATCAAGCCGTGGAGATGTATCGTAACGCTTTACGTCAAGGAACGGCTTCCACTAAAGAGCGAGGTTCGGTTTCCGGTGGTGGTAAAAAACCTTGGCGACAAAAGGGAACTGGACGTTCTCGGCAAGGGTCCATCCGTTCACCCTTATGGACCGGTGGAGGCGTGGTTTTTGGTCCCCATCCTAGAGATTTTAGTTACACAATTTCAAAGAAGGTCAAGACAGCCGCTTTAAGAGAGGCTCTGCATGCAAAATATATTTCGCAGGATCTGTGTTGCATTCAAGAGTTCAAAGATAAATTCTCTAAGACCAAAGAGTTTGCACAGGTCTTGAAGGCATTAAAAATTGTAGATAAAACATTGGCTCTTTTGGATGGCTGTGATGAGAGTGTTCAACAGATGAGTCGCAATATTCCTTATTTTGATGTGATGCGTAGTGATGATATCAATGCCTACGATATATTGCGATATAAGAAATTGCTCTTAACAAAAACGGCATTTAAAAAGATATTAAAACGAATACAGAAATGATTGCAAGTTTATTTTTAAACAAACAATGATTACCAGTTACGATATCATCAAATCGTTATTGCGCACGGAAAAGGGAACGTTTTTAGAACCAGAACGCAAATACCTCTTTCAGGTCGATTCACGAGCGAATAAGGTTGCGATTAAGAATGCCGTGCAAGAGATTTATAATGTGAAAGTGGATTCAGTCCACGTCATGAATATGCCGGGTAAGCGTAAACGCGTGCGCCAAGAAGTCGGATACACAGCGCATTGGAAAAAGGCGGTTGTCAAACTTAAAGAAGGTAATAAGATAGAAATTACTTAAGGTATTCAATATGGGTATTAAACGATTTAGACCAACTACAAGTACATTACGGCATACTGTGATTTCTGATTTTAGTGAAATCACGAAAAAATATCCGGAAAAGTCACTGTTACGACCACTTAAGAGCAGTGGCGGACGTAATTCCTATGGGCGTATCACGCTTCGTTTTCGTGGAGGCGGACATAAACGGAGATACCGACTCATTGATTTTAAGCGAGACCGCCTCGATCAAGAAGCCGGAGTGTTGGCCATCGAGTATGATCCTAATCGATCATCTCGCATTGCCCTGATTCAATATCCGGATGGAATAAAATCGTATATTATAGCGCCCTTAGAATTAAAAGTGGGCGATAAGATTATCAGTAGCCATAAGGTAGATGTAGAAATTAGACCGGGGAATTGT
>JAHFGK010000103.1 GCA_023247475.1 Candidatus Omnitrophota bacterium | reverse complement strand
AGATCCCCAAAAATACGAAGAGACCATTCAGAAGCTGAACTTACGCAAGTAGGATTTCCTTATGAACCTAGGGCGAGTTGAAATTCCCTTCGGGGCCCAGAATTTAATTATTGAATCCGGCCTATTAGCCAAACAGGCCAACGGTGCGGTCACGGTCAGTTTCGGCGGCACGGTGGTCTTAGTGACAGCGTGTATGTCGAAAAAACCGCAGGAAGACGCCGAGTTTTTTCCCTTATTAGTAGAATATCAAGAGAAAACTTATTCCGCCGGCCGTATCCCCGGTGGATTTTTTAAACGCGAAGGCCGTCCTACCGAAAAAGAGATCCTCACCTCCCGTGTTATTGATCGACCCATTCGACCGCTTTTCCCCGAAGGATTTTATAACGAGGTACAAGTGGTCGCCTCCGTCCTCAGTAGCGATGGAGAAAATGATCCCGATGTTTTGGCGATCATCGGAGCCTCTGCCGCTTTGGGTATTTCCGATATTCCTTTTGAAGGACCTATTGGCGCTGTTCGGGTGGCGTTAGTCAATGATCAATTTGTGATTAATCCAACGTATAAACAGCGTGAAGAGGCGCTTTTGGATTTTATCATCGCCGGACATGAAGGCGGGATCATTATGATTGAGGGGGAAGCCAAAGAAGTTTCCGAAGTGCAAATTATGGAAGCGTTAAATTTTGGCTTTGAGGCGTTACAAGCCACCATTCCTATCCAACGAGAACTTTTTAAGCAAGTTGGTCAACAGAAAGCGGAAGTGGAATTAATTTTACCCCATCCAGAGTTGCGTAATAAAATTAAGGAAATGACCCAAGGCCGCCTCAGTAAAGTTTTCAATATTGTTGAGAAGGAAGAACGCGAAGAGGCCCGCGATGTATTATTAGAGGAGATCACCCAAGATATAACCGTCTTTGATTCGTATAAACAAAATAATCGCGAGATTACCGAGGGGGATATTAAAAGGATATTTGAAAGTATTGAATATGATGAGGTCAGACGTTTAATTTTTAAAGAACGCCGACGCACGGACGGCCGAGGACTTAAAGATATTCGTCCCCTTTCTTGTTCGGTGAATGCTTTACCCCGCACGCACGGTTCCAGTTTATTTACCCGCGGCCAAACGCAAAGTTTGTCGATTGTGACGTTAGGGACACGTAATGACGAACAGTTAGTGGAGGCATTAGAGGGGACCTCCTATAAAACCTTTATGCTCCATTATAATTTCCCTTCCTTTAGTGTCGGGGAAACCCGACCGATGCGCGGCCCTGGACGACGAGAAATTGGACACGGTGCTCTTGCGGCCAAGGCCTTAAAGGCAGTTTTACCTAAAAAAGAAGAGTTTCCTTATACGATTCGTGTGGTATCGGAGACTTTAGAATCCAATGGTTCTTCCAGTATGGCTTCGGTATGTGCGGGTTCACTTTCGTTGATGGATGCGGGTGTTCCTATTCAAGCTTCGGTGGCTGGCATTTCCATCGGACTAGTGACCAAGGAAGACGAGGCGATTCTTCTGACGGATATTATGGGTCTCGAGGATCATTTCGGCGATATGGACTTTAAAGTGGCCGGAACGCGTAAAGGTGTGACCGCCATTCAATTGGATTTAAAAATTAAAAAGATCAGTTTAGATCTTTTATCGAAAGCTCTAAGCCAAGCTCAAGAGGCACGTCGGATTATTCTGGATAAGATGGAAACGACGATTGCTTCCCCCCGAGAAGAAATATCCATTTATGCGCCGCGGATTATCACCTGCCAGATTAATCCTGACAAAATAGGTGACATTATTGGGCCAGGTGGTAAAATGATAAAGAAAATTATCGAGGAGAGTGGAGTGACTTCCATTGACATCGAGGAGGATGGTACGGTTTTGGTGGCGGCGCTGGAAAAAACGGCCGCAGAAAAGGCCGTGGCCATCATTAAGGGCATGAACGAAGAGCCCGAAGTCGGTAAAATTTATAAAGCCAAAGTCAAACGTATTATGAATTTTGGGGCCTTCTGCGAATTTTTGCCCGGCAAAGAAGGTTTGGTTCATGTCTCCGAATTAGCCAATGAATATGTGAAAGATATTACGAAGTATGTGAAGGTCGGCGATGAATTTAACGTGAAGGTCATTGAGATCGATGAAATGAATCGGGTTAACCTAAGTAAAAAACAAGCAGAAGTAGACAACAAGGAATCGGGAAAACTGAAAATTTAATTGAGCCATCGGGGAATTATCCCGACTGCTCAAATAAGTATTCTCGGCATGAAACATGAACATATTAATGAAATAAAGGCCATCATCATCTTAGCTTTGGGACTGATTCTTCTTGCCAGTCTCATTTCCTTTGTTCCTGAAGATCTCCCGTGGTATACCTCCCAGCCGAACTTTCCCGCCAAAAATCTTATCCGTATTGTGGGCGCCTATTTAGCAGGTTCATTATTTTTTGTTCTTGGTTATGGCGCTTACTTTTTTGTTTTCTTTCTATTTTTTTGGGCGGGGAATAAATTCTCAGCGCGCAATCTAAATTTTTCTGGTCCTAAACTGATTAGCTTTATCGTTTTTTCCTGCGTGATTAGTTCATTATTGGCGATGATGGGACCTTCGGCAGGAATTGCTCAGTTTGAACGGGCGGGTTTCGTGGGACTATTAGGGGCGGACTTTCTTATTCAATATCTCGGACGAACAGGATCTTATATTATTTTATTTACGTTAGGGGCGTTAAGTTTAATTCTCATCGGAGAATTTTTGTTTACTCCCATTGTGACGCGAGTGGCCTTAAGTTTTCAAGGGATGGGGGCTGGCCTTAAAGAAAAATTTTTAGAACCAAAAGAGCTTTCTAAACTTGTCAAATTACCACCTCGCTTTCAGTTATCTAACAAAGAAAAAATGGCTAAACCTTTTTTTACCCCTCGCCCTTCCGATGAAGAAGCCGTCAAGAAGTCACAAGAACTGATGGAAAAGTATGAGAAGTTACAGAAAGAAAAAGAGGCTGTGGCAGCCGCTACAAAACCACCAACATCCGCAAAACCGCAGATCCGTATTACCGATGTTCCCAAAGATAAGACAGAGCGCAAAGACACGGCAGATGTGGAAGTTAAAGAAGTCGGGGAATATCGGCTCCCATCTTTAGATTTGTTAGCCGATCCTCCAGCGGTATCCACGAACAAATTGGAAAGTGATTTGGAGCAAGGAGCTAGAATCTTGGAATCAACTCTGGCTGATTTTAATGTCGATGCCCGGGTCGCGGATATCGAACGGGGACCAGTGATTACCCGCTATGAACTGGAGCCGGCGCCGGGGGTCAAGGTGCAAAAGATTACCACTTTAGCGGACGACATTGCCTTGGCGATGAAGGCGCAGACCGTTAGAATCGTCGCTCCTATCCCCGGCAAAAATAGAGTGGGGATTGAGGTTCCCAATAGCGCCACCTCCACGGTTTATTTAAAAGAAGTTCTTTCGGAAAGTTCATTTCGAAATTCCGATTCCAAATTAATGTTGGCCTTAGGGAAGGATATTGCGGGCAAACCGATCATTGCGGACTTAAACGAAATGCCGCATTTATTAATTGCGGGAACAACGGGTTCGGGTAAGACGGTTTGTGTGAATAGTATTATTACGTCGATGCTTTTCAATGCTTCCCCGGATGAGGTTAAATTTTTAATGGTTGATCCTAAGATGGTGGAGTTGACGCAGTATAATGACTTGCCGCATCTTTTGTGCCCGGCGGTGACGGATTATAAGAGAGTTTCCGCGGCGCTTAATTGGGTCGTTAGTGAAATGGAACTGAGATATTCCCAATTTTCCAAAGCGGGTGTCCGCAACATTAAAGGATACAATGAAAAAGGAAATAAAATGCCTTATATCGTGGTGATTATTGATGAATTGGCGGATTTGATGCAAGTGGCAGCCAAATCGATTGAAAGCGCGATCACGCGTTTGGCGCAACTTTCCCGTGCGGTCGGGATTCATTTGATTTTAGCCACACAGCGTCCTTCGGTGGATGTCATTACTGGTGTTATCAAGGCCAATTTCCCGGCGAGGATTTCTTTTAAGGTCGCCTCTAAAGTGGATTCCCGTACCGTATTGGATATGAACGGGGCGGAAAATCTTCTCGGTAAAGGCGATATGTTATTTTTAAAACCCGGGGAAGCCAAGCCGACCCGGGGGCAGTGTAGTTTTCTGACGGATAATGAGATTCATCACGTCATTGAATTTATTAAATCGCAACAACTACCCATTTATGACGATAGTATTTTAAGTCATCAGCCCGGTAGCTCTTCTGGTGGTACGGAGGCCAAAGATGAGCTCTACGATGAAGCTCTGCATTTGGTTTTGGAAACGAATCAAGCCTCGGTTTCCATTTTACAACGCCGTATGCGTTTAGGCTACACGCGTGCTGCCCGACTCATTGATATGATGGAACAAAATGGTATCGTCGGCCCTTATTGCGGTAGTAAACCCCGGGAGATTCTCATCAACCGAGAGGAATGGTTGTTAAAAAATATGCAAAAAAGTGATGAGATAAAATAGGAAACCATTTACACCTCCGGGGTGTGGAACGGGGATATTGATCAAAAATAAATGACCACTGATACCGATAAAAGGAAGGGATTAATTTTAAAAGAAGCCAGAGAAGCTAAAGGGATTTCTTTAAATACTGTTCAAGACGATACCAAAATCCCCTTAGATGTCCTTAAAGCGATTGAAGAGGGCTACACGGTCAGAGCGGTCACTCCTTTTTATTTTAGAGCCTTTATGAAAAAGTATGCCCAGTATCTGCATCTTGACGTTAGCCAAATCGTGGAGGATTATCAACCCGAAAAATTTCCCGAGCCCATCAAAGAAACTTCTCCCCAACCATCGCAACTTGAGGTTAACGTTAATAATTTTTTTACCCAGCAACGCAAGCAACAATTAGTTAAGTTTGCTGGTCTCATTCTTGTTTTTTTGTTAGTCGTCAAGGTAGTCGGTGGTATAGTCCATAAAATAGCGAATAGACCGCATAAAGGAGCGCAAGTTCTTAAAGTTAATAAATCAGAACAGTTCACCAAAGTCGTCAAAAAAGAAAATAAAAACATTAAATCGAATTATACGAATTCCGCGAATTCAGAGAAAAAGGAAGTTCCCTTGGCTGCCCCATTAAAAGAATTGCAAAAGGAATCACCCAAAGAACCGCCTAAGGGATCACCGGAAAAAGTTAACGTTGCTCCCCCCCCTGCGCCGATACATTCTCCCGCAGTGAATAAAAATACAACCCTTACGGTCAAGGCTAAAAAGAATTGTTGGCTGCAGGTCAAAACCGACGGGAATATTGTTTTTCAATCTGCGCTCAAAAAAGGAGACGTTAATACTTGGACCGCCAACGAGAAAATTGAAGTGACCGGAAAAGATATTAACTCCTTGGAGTATGAAGTCAATGGCCAGATGATTGGCGTTTTAGGTCGGGCCGATCGGGAAGCGAGAAAATTAATTGTCACCAAGGAAGGAATGGCGGTTAAAAAATAAAAATCAGATGAATACTCAGTTAAAAGATAAAATCACAAAAGAACCTCGGATCAGAACAACTCAAGATTTTCACGAGCAGAGAGTTAATCAGGGACGAAATGTCGGACTCATCAACTTAGGTTGCGCCAGGAATCTTGTTGATTCGCAAGCCATTCTTGGCCGATTGAAAAAAAACGGACACCGTATCGTTGATATCAACAAGGCGGATATTGCAATCGTTAACACCTGTGCGTTTATTGAGGAAGCCAAAAAAGAGTCGATTGATACGATTCTCGATCTCATTGAGCTAAAAAATCAAGGGAAGATCAAAAAGGTTATTGTGGCGGGGTGTTTAGCCCAACGCTATGCCAAAGAGTTAGCCGCAGAATTCAAAGAGGTGGATGCTTTTATCGGTACTCCTCAATTGGATAAAGAGAGGGTGCCCGAGCAGGTTTATTTAACACCCCAGCACTACGCCTATGTCAAGATCTGTGAAAGTTGTTTCAATCAATGCAGTTTCTGCGCGATTCCTAAGATTAAGGGAAAGTTTTCTTCCCGGACGATCGAGTCCGTGCTGGCGGAAATAAAGCAATTAGATGAAAGGGGTGTTAAAGAAATCAATATTATCGGACAGGATATTACCGCTTACGGTATGGACATCTATCGCGAAAAAAGTTTAGCGAAACTCTTGAAGGCCATTATCCCGGTGACAAAAAATATTCAGTGGATCCGTTTGCTGTATGCCTTTCCCGCGCATGTGACCGATGAACTGATCGATGTGATGGCAAATGAGGAAAAGATTTGTAAGTATATTGATTTGCCCCTGCAGCATATCAGTGATCCTATTCTTAAAAATATGAACCGTGGGATCACGACCCAAGGGACAATCGATCTTCTTGATAAGATAAGGACTAAGATTCCGCAAGGGAGCCTGCGCACGACCTTTATTGTGGGACTACCGGGGGAAAACGAAAAACATTTCGAAGAATTGTTAAATTTTGTGAAAAGTGTTCAGTTTGAGCGCGTCGGGGTATTCGTTTATTCCAAAGAAGAGGGCACGGCTGCTTGCGATATGCCAGCCCAAGTGCTGGACAAAATCAAAAAGAAACGGTTAGATATCTTAATGCGGGAACAACAAAAAATTTCTAAGAGTGTTCAAGAGCGTTTCCTTGGCCGACGTTTAAAAATTCTCATTGATGAAAAGCAAAGGGACACTGAGGGTGTTTATTTGGGCCGTAGCGAATACGATGCGCCGGAAGTGGATGGCCTCGTTTACGTGCATTCCCAGCACAAATTAAATCCCGGTGATTTTGTCGATACAATTGTGACGGATGCTTACGAGTATGATTTAGTTACTGAGGCCGTTTTTTAAAGAACAGCCAATAGAATATTATGATTTCCTGGTATAAAGCCATGAATCTTCCCAACAAACTAACTTTATCGAGAATCCTTTTAACCTTTTTGTTCATCTTTTTTATTTTACAAAAGGGTTTGATTGCGCTGATCCTAGCCACCCTCGTCTTTTTTGTAGCGGCGCTAACCGATTATTATGACGGCTATTTCGCTAAGAAACATAATATGATCAGTGACTTCGGCAAATTGATGGATCCGATTGCGGATAAGTTTTTAATCTTGGTTGCTTTTTTTATTTTTGTTCACATGCACATTATTCCCTTATGGATGTTTTTGGTGATTTTGGGACGTGAGGTTTTGGTGACGGGCTTACGAATTTATGCAATCAGCAAAGGCAAAGTGATTGCCGCCGAAAGAGCGGGTAAATACAAAACAGTCTCGCAGACGGTCGTCATTGCGGTGATTTTGCTATTTTTAATTTTAAATCAGTTTAATTTATCGGCGCATTGGGCTCATATTGGCATTGTTCAGCAGATGGTTATTTACATCTTAATGATCACCACCATTACCTTGACACTCACCTCGGGTCTTTCCTATGTATGGAACAATCGAGAGCTAATTTATGTCAAATAAATTAGTGCACCTTTGTTCCACCTTTTTTTATATCGGATACCTTCCCTTTGCCCCCGGCAGTATCGCCAGCCTTGTGGCGGTATTTATATCCTATCTTCTGCACAATTCTACAATCCTTTACGTCTTAGTATTGGTGGCTATCACGATCCTAGGTTTTACTGTTAGTGGAAGGATGGAACAATTGGTGGGGCAAAAAGATCCGTCCTGTGTGGTGATTGATGAGGTCGCTGGTGGGATGATTGCTTTTTTTTTGCTGCCGAAAACGACCGCGGTCACCGTGACCGCTTATTTTCTTTTCCGCGCCTTTGATATGTTTAAAATTTATCCCGTCAACAAATTGGAAGAACTGCAAGGCGGCAAGGGCATTATGGTCGATGATCTTTTCGCCGGACTCTATACAAATATCGTGGTGCAGATTGCGCTTCGTTTGGCGGGAGTGGTTTGATTATTGGAAATGGAATTCCTGTAGGGATTCATAAATCGGCCCTTGCGGGGTAAGAGTGCTTTTGAAAAGTACGATTGACTCAGCCTTTTGGCTTGGTAGAGCCGGCATTGGATATTGCTCGATCGCTTTGCTTAAAGCGAATCGGTTCAGCGAGGAGCGAACCCGGCCCAAAGTGATATGCGCCTCAAAATCCCGGTCTTCTTTTGCGAAACCAATTGTTTCTAAAGATTTTTCCAGCGAATCCGCTAACGCTTTGATCTGGCTTTTTCCTTGATTTACACCAACCCACACAACCCTGGGGGCCTCCACTTTTG
>JAHFGK010000102.1 GCA_023247475.1 Candidatus Omnitrophota bacterium | reverse complement strand
AGCGAGTTCTTTACCAGTGAGACGATGAAGTTGAGTCATAGAGAATGGGTCGTCTGAAAAGTTTGACACCATTTGCAACACGAAATAGTCTGTTCCCAGTTCTAACTAGGAGTTGGGGAGGTAGATATGATATTTACTTAAGCGTAAAACAAAATTCTAATCGATGGAGGTGGTCTTATGGTGACAGTAACAGTCTCAACTAAATATCAAGTCGTTATTCCCAGAGAGGTGAGGGATCGTCTCAATTTACGCCCGGGGAAAAAGTATCAAGTCATGGCGTATGGTGATTGTATTGAATTTGTTCCCGTTCGAAAGATCGGAAACATGAAAGGATTCCTGAAAGGTGGTGATTCTTCGATCGAACGGGAGAAAGATCGTCTATGAATCTCGTCGATTCATCCGGATGGAATATTTTATTAATGGTCCTCAGGCTTTATTCTTTAGCGAACCTATCAAAGATATTTCTCACCTGATTGTCCCCACAATATGCTTGTATGAAGTCTTTAAGAAAACTCTTCAGACATTTGATGAAAAGAAGGCATTAGAAGTGATAGCGGCCATGCAACAAGGCCAAGTGATTTTGTTGGATGATCAATTGGCGTTTATGGCCGCAAAAATTAGCGTTGAATTTAAATTGCCTATAGCTGATAGTATTATTTTGGCGACGGCTAAACGGTTGAAGGCAACGATCTGGACCCAAGATGCAGATTTTAAGGATGTGCCGGGAGTGAAATATATTCCGAAGGGTTGAGAGTTTAAGGAAAAATCAAAATTTGAAAATGGCTCTTAACCGAAAAGTTCTCTCTTTTATCTAGTTCGGGCTATTTGTTAGCTTGCCCATTGAATTTATTATCCCTTTATTTAACTCGTAAGAATTTATCCTTGATTTGCAGGAATTTTTTGATATATTTGGTTCCAAAATAGAACCAAGGAGGTTGCAAATGGTTAATTTTACCCTGAAAAATATTCCCGAATATCTACACCTCAAATTGAAAGAAATGGCCCGTCATAATCGTCGAAGTTTGAACAATGAAATTTTAGCTCGTCTAGAAGTCAATTTGCAGACGAATAGTCCCCAGGCAAGCGACATTTTAACCAAAGCCCGTTCCATACGAAAAAAGATGTCTATTCATCTTACGCAACAAAAATTAGATGAGTTTAAAACTAAAGGTCGAACATGATCGTCGCGGATACCAATGTTATAGCGTATTTGTGGATTCCGGGAGAACATACTTTACTGATTGAGAAGGTATTAGAGAAGGATCAAGAATGGGCTGCGCCTTTATTATGGCGATCAGAGTTTATGAGCGTTCTTTTTGGATATATCCGAATAAAAAAAATAGATAAACCATTAGCTCTTAAGACAATCCTCGCCGCTATCGAATTTATGAAGAACCACGAATATTTGCTGTTAACGGAGAAGGTTTTAAACCTAGTCCATGAATCGAATTGCTCTGCTTATGATTGCGAATATGTTGCCCTTGCCCAGGATCTGGGCGTCCCTCTCGTTTCTATGGATAAAAAATTAATCCAAACCTTTCCCAAAATCGTGGTTTCAGCAGGAGAATTCATAAAGGGAGAGTAAATACTTAAAACTGCTGCGTGAAAGTAACCTCATCTTTAAGCCGGCATTGATGTTCTAATGCTAAAAATTCTTTCTTTTATCCAGCTCGGGCGATAGTTTGACCAACTCCACGCTTCACCCCACACTGAATACTTGAAATATCGAGTTGACATGTCGAAATTTCATGGTATGTTTTATTCGTGAACATACAGCGTACCCCGGCAATCGCTCTTTTAAAAGAGCGGCTTAAGAATAATCCCGTCGTCGCCCTTCTGGGCCCGAGACAGTGCGGCAAGACCACACTCTCCAAGCAGTTGTCCTCCCAATGGAATTCGCCGGTCACATTTTTTGATTGTGAAAACCCCAGAGATTTACAACGCCTTCAGGATCCTTTATTGGCATTGGAGGATATCAAAGGGCTGGTTATTATTGATGAAGTCCAACGTCGACCCGAACTTTTCTCGGTTTTACGTGTTCTTGCGGATCGTCCGGCAAAGACAAAGTATCTAATTTTAGGAAGCGCTTCGCGGGATTTAATTCGCCAGGGTTCGGAATCTTTGGCGGGACGCATCAGCTACTTGGAAATGGGAGGATTTTCATTAAATGAGATTGCGGGAACTCAAGAGGAGAGATTATGGATGAGGGGAGGATTTCCAAAATCTTTTTTGGCTTTAACTGAGCAAGCCTCTTATCAGTGGCGTCAGGATTTTATTGCAACCTTTTTGGAGAGGGACATTCCACAACTGGGGCTTAATATCCCGGCGAAATCATTAGGGCGGTTTTGGACAATGCTGGCCCATTACCACGGTCAGATTTTTAACGCTTCTGAAATAGGACGGAGTTTAGCGGTCTCAGATCACACCGCGCAAAGATATTTAGATTTACTTTCCGGAACCTTTATGGTGAGGCAATTGCAGCCCTGGCGCTACAATACTAAAAAGAGGCTGGTCAAAAGGCCGAAGATTTATTTTAGAGATACTGGAATTTTACATGCGTTATTTTTTTTAGAGGATAAAAAAGATATTTTATCTCATCCCAAACTTGGCGCGTCATGGGAAGGTTTTGCGTTAGAGGAAGTTATCCGGAGCGCGCAACTGCGGGAGGAAGAGGCTTTCTTCTGGGGTGTTCATACCGGAGGGGAGGTAGATTTGGTCTTTAACAAAAATGGTAAGCTGTTCGGGGTTGAGGTTAAATATATACAGGCGCCCGCGTTGACCCCGTCCATGCGTTTTGCCATGCAGGAATTATCTTTAAAACATTTATGGGTCGTTTATCCCGGGAAAGAATCGTATCCGCTTAGCCGCAATGTCACGGTCGTTTCCTTGGCCGATACAAAGAATCTAAAATTCTAGAGGAAACACAGTTTTTATTTTAAAAGTTCTTTTTTTTATACCGTTCGGGCTAGTTTTAGCTTATTTTTTTTCACCGAATTCAAAATTTAACCTTCCAATTTCGTTTTTAAAAACACCTGCCTCAAAGGTAATAGCGCTCGAGTTTTCATAACACCGAGAGGAGCTTGTTTTATATATTACGGTAAAATATACTTTGAGTATCTTTATAAAGTAAAAATAGGGGTTTATAGATATGTTTTGCCGAGATAGAAAAATTTATTGCAGGATCGCAAAATTGACCACGGCTTTTATATTTTTGTCCACCAGCTTGGCTTTTAAAATTCCTTCAACCTTTGCTCAGAGCTCTTTTTCACTCCCGCCGCCAGGTGAACGTGTTACTTTAAGTCCTTTCTTTACCCCGCCAATTCTCAAAGGTATTAAAGTGTATCCCGAAAATCCATTCCAATTTGATTTTGTACTCGATAAAGGAGATTCTACAGATTCGAATGAACAATTGAAACAGGAGGCCAACCGGCTTATCAAGTATTTTCTCGTCTCACTTACTGTCCCCGAAAATGACCTCTGGGTCAATCTGTCACCGTATGAAAAAGATCGTATCGTTCCAGACGTTTTTGGTCAGACGGAAATGGGAAGAGATTTATTGGCACAGGATTATCTTCTTAAACAGATTACCGCCGCTGTTATTTATCCGGAAGAAACGATAGGCAAAGAATTTTGGGATAGGGTTTATAAGGAAGCCTATGCCCAATACGGTCAGACAGACCTTCCCATCAACACATTTAATAAGGTGTGGATCATCCCGGACATCGCCCGGATTTATGAAAATGGGGCATCGGCATTTGTTGTCGAAAGTCATTTAAAAATTATGTTGGAAGAAGATTACCTGGCCCTAGGCAAAAATGAATCAAGTTCTCAATTGAGAATAAAAAAAATGAAGGACGCGGATATTAAGAAATTGAATGGTATATCTTCGGAAGTCGTACGTCATATTGTCCTTCCGGCCCTCGAAAAGGAAGTTAATGAAGGCAGGAATTTTATCCAGTTAAGACAAGTTTATCATTCTCTGATCCTGGCTACCTGGTACAAAGAAAAGCTTAAAGAGAGCATTTTGACGAAGGTTTATGCCGATAGAAATAAAATCTACGGTATAAACATTGACGATAAGGATGAGATCGAAAAGATTTATCAGCAATACATCCAGGCGTTTAAGCAAGGCGCTTTTAATTACATTAAAGAAGATTATGATCCTCAGGCGCAACAGATGATTCCCAGAAAATATTTCTCTGGTGGCTTCTCACCGATAGCGCCAGATGGTCAAATGTTTAAAGCTCGACTAAAAAGGGACGGACGGCCTGAAGAGATTCGCTTGGAGAACAATAAGGCCTTGGTTGTTTCGGCCTATATTGAGCCGGTCAGAAATTTAGAAATTTTTATTCGCATCTTAAGACAGATCGTCAAAAATAATGAGGAGTTTAAAGATTTGCCTGCGAATTCAAGCGACGACGTTAAAATGATGCGCTTAATTAACGTAATGAAAGAAAATGGATTGGCCACAGAAACAGAAATGCCTCTGACAGATAAAAGCGGAACGCCTATTCAAAGCGAAAGGCAATCGGTAAAAATAAAGATTATCACTATTGCGAAAGAAAAAAGGACGCAAAGATTTTATGATCGGCTGGTTGAACGGGAAGGCGGACTTCAGGGAATTAATTTTCAAGATCAGTCCAATGGACAATGGTATATCGTGGGGTTCGAAGGTGAGTTAGGTGAAATCCATCGACATGAACAGGACGAAATTATCTTACGTATGCAAAATGAACATTGGATCGATGCACATAATTTAACTGATCATCAAAAAATTGATAAAGAAGCGGCCCAGAAATTTGAGGCAGGCATACAGGATATTTTTGGTACGGGATTTAAGGATAAGATTAAGAGATGGTTTAGCCGTAAAGAAGTAAAACCATCTGTGGTTGTTTCTGCTCAAACGAGCAATGTCGTTTCAACCGAACCCGTCGATCAATTCGAATTGTTGAATAGTCCGCAAGCGGGTGAACATACGAAACTCTTTTCTGTGACTGTCCCGACATCGCCGCAAGAGGCTCTACAAATGCCTGAGACAGCTCCGTTGATTATTCAGTTAGAAGGAAAATTAAGGGAGCAAGGTTTTATTTCTACGGGTACCGGGGGAAATATCGCGGGTGCCTGCAGGGTTTGGGACATTGCCAATCAAGTGCGAGCCACCAACATAACAGTGGAATTGCAGAAAAGAGAAGCTCATCCTCGACTGAGAGGAGTTGAAACCGTCGAGTTACTGGTGACTGTTACCTACTTGGATAATCAGAACCGACCGGTTATGGTAAAAGAAGAACTGACAATGTTAGCGGAGTCCCTCCCCACCGAAGATCAAATCCATTTTGCAATTTTAGATATTCATCCCGAAGCAAGTCCCGTCGCTATCCGCGAGATGACGAAAATATTTAATGAGCAACCCGTCGCCCTGTCTAATCTCCTAGCAAAATATAAACGATTATATGTAGAACCATCTCCCGACAAGGTTCGCGCACGTATTGCTATTTTGGAATTCGATCCTCAGGTAAGCGAGTTTGATATGGCCAGAACCTTGGAAAATATTTCTGCCCAAGTGGAATCCAGGCATAAGCCTTTGCCCCAATGGACAAATGATGAATTTGTTGAGATTTATAAAACTCATTCCCGTAAGCAAGTTCAGATTACAACGGTATCAGCGTCGGAGGTTAGCTCAACTGCCCCGCTTTTGTCATTTTCATATACGATTAATTCGAAGTGGGATAGTGATCCACTCGTCGGGTTGGATTTGGTTATCCAGCACATGCTGCAAGAACGCGGATTCGCTATCGCTCGATCAGACCGATTTTTAAAAGGATTGACCCCTATAGGAGAAGAGGTAAACGTTAGCGTGAGCTTGGATCATAAAGAAATTTGGAATGTCGGAGGCGTTGAGATGGAAACCATGGTTTTACATGGAATCGTCAAGACAGCCTCGGGCCAAGTCTTTGTTGAGTTTACGATCAATGTCCAACCCCAACCGACTCAAATTCAAATCACCGATGCCATTCGTAATCTCTATCCGCAATCTACCATAGAGGAGATCAGCGAGACAGCCAAGGTGAGTTATGAACCGTACTTCTATCCGACAGTATCGCTGGCCCGGTATGTGGGTTTTTACAATAGTTACTTTGTTCAAGAACCGGAACGAGGACATATTCGACTGGTTATCCGTCGACACGATCCCGGAGCAAGCCAGCAGGTTATTGCCGCCACGGAGTCCCTTATGTCGCCGCCGCGCGATAAATGGTCAGCAGACGAGATCATTACGGCTTATGAATTCGCCAGGCGGTATTTAGAATTGCATCCTACACATTCTTTTATCGGAGATTTTGATCTGATGTATGACCAATTCTATAGAGAATACGGACATGCTATTTTAATGAAACATTTTCCATCGCAAGATTCTGACCAAACCTATAATCCCCAATTGAAAGAGATGGATCGTTTTGTCAATATGCTGCCGGCCATGTCGTATCAATTTGTCGGACCGGATAAAACCGATCATGTCACATTAATTCGAGATGGGATAGATTCCTTGGTTTATCAGCATGATAATAAAACAGTGAAGTTGTCTTTGTTTTCTCTGGATGAAATGAAGCGATTTATTCAAAGTCGAATAGAAGGCGGCGCCATAGATCAAAATCAGTTGTATCTGGTTGAAGGTTTTTTAACCAATGAACAGTTCGCCGATTTGGGACAGCGCCTCCCCTTCGAAATCCATATTATCCACGTCCTTCCGACGGGCCAGAGCATTATATCTTTAGGAGATGAACATTCGGTGGGTAATGAGTTTATCAATTTTCTATCGGAAATACCGGAAGTCCATGGCAAACTGCAGATGGGACATAATCATCCTGAGAATGCAAATCCAACATTCTCGAATTTGGAAGACGAAATGTTCCCTATCTCTGAGCAAATGGATCGCATACTCAATCTGCGACCTTCTTATGGAGATATAGCGACGGCGAAAAACGACGGCAATTTTATTTGGAACTCCTATGGTATTGTCTTCTTTCGAGTTCATTCGCAGTTATCGACGAACGTGCGCAGGGCATTTGCTAATGTACCTGTTAAGCAGCCATCGCTTTTGTTCAGTGACAGTGAGTTTTGGCTTCAAGTGGTTGGCATAATAGACAATCAGATGACTCATGAATTACTGAATGGAATAACTGCAGACGATATGATGAACAAGATTGTAGAATTTTATTCACAATTTGGAGTTTATCTTAAAGTGACACCTTGGACGCAGATAGGAAATAAAACTGTAGCACAGGTTGTCGCTGAAGCGGATCAGGAGTTGATTCAGCGAGAGGTTTTAGGTCGTTTTGAAGATATTAAAACCAATGTATTGAATATGCAGTCTAAAGCTTTTTCTCCTAATGAGAGTAAATACCGTCAGGCTATAAATGAGCGAAGAGATTTAGATAGTAAGATTGCCGAGATCGGTAGTCAGATAGCGGAAGCTATTTTGGAAGGTCATGACAGGACTCAATTGAACGCAGCCAAAGAACAGCTTTGGGCCCAGCGTCAAGAAGTTCATTATCGGGTTCGTTTTATGGCAAGATTTTTTGATCCACAAGAAGTGAGCGAAAGACAGCAAAGGATAGAACAATGGTTAAACATTGCCGAGGCAGTCTATGCCCGCAACGCCGGTTTGCGTAAAACAGATACGCCTAAAAAAGATGAGGCTCTCCTCATTCAAGCGATGCAAAATCCCGGCGGTATCGATTTTAATCCTCAGAAAATTAAATTAGAAACTGAGGGTAAAGGCGAGAAGATTCAATTCAAAATTGATTCGACAACGATTGAGAACATGAGAATAGATGGATTTGTCCCTATTATTATCAACGTCCAGCCCTTGTCCAATTTACCATTATTTTTAGGGTTCGACACGAAGTCATCTGAGGAGTTCACGAACTCATTAGCAAGTAGTCCGTCAATCGGCAAAATCTGAGTTCTGCATCAGCATATGCATCAATGGAAACCTTGAAATATCAAATCATCCCAAAGTTCTCTCTTTTATCCAGTTCGGGCGATAGTTTCAAAAATAAACAAATCCGCCTTGGACAATTCCATATTGATATGTAGAATGGAATCATGTATTCCAGAATTATCAGCCCACCGAAGAACAAAAGTTTTTTTTTGTTTGGCCCGCGCGGGACCGGGAAGACGACGTGGGTCAAGGTCGCCTTTCCGCAAGCGTTATTTGTTGATCTTCTCGAATCAGAAATTTATAACGACCTTTTAGCTAACCCTCAACGCCTCGAAAAATTTATTCCTAAGAATTTTAGCGACTGGATTGTTATTGACGAGTTACCGCGTATTCCCGAGCTTTTA
>JAHFGK010000101.1 GCA_023247475.1 Candidatus Omnitrophota bacterium | reverse complement strand
AGAACTACGATATGGTGTGTGGTTCCAGATATATGAAAGGTGGAAAAGCTGACATGAGTTTAAGTCGAACAGTTTTAAGCGGTTTATTCAATTTTATTTTCCGAGGACTGATTGGTCTTCCAGTCAAAGATTTCACATCCGGGTTTCGAGTCTATAAAAGAGATATCATTGACACCGTCCATCTCAAAAGAAAACAGTTCGGTATCTATATCGAGATCCCCATCAAGGCGCATTTTGCTGGGTTTAAGTTGACCGAACATGCCATCACCTACCACAAAAGACAATATGGCACGACCAAATTGAGTTATCTTAAACAAGGGCCGGAATACTTACGAGTCGCCGGTGAAGCATTACTCTGGAAACTTATGAATAGGGGTTATCGAAGAGCTCCCGCTCCTACTACCAATCTGAATTAAATGAGTGGTCGGGAAGTTTTTAAATATTTTTCCGACCCCTCATCCTGAGCCCCTCGATAAAAAAACTCCCCGAGGGCTCATTTAAATAACTTAGGGTTAGAAGAAATCCAATCGACTAAACGTTTGACACCTTCTGGTGGGGAGACTTGCGGTTTCCATCGAAAAATTTTTTCTGCTTTCGAGACATCTGAGACATAAACCTTCTGATCAAATTTCCGCCAATCGGCATAATGAATCTTTACTTTACGCTTAGTAACTTTTTCCAGATAATTTGTTAATTCGAGAAGCGAAAGTGTGTTGTCAGGACCACCACCCATATTAAAAACTTCCCCTTTTAATTTATCATCGCTTTTGATAAAGGCCTCAAAAGCCCTCACCAAATCTTCGACCCATAAAACATCCCGGATTTGCTTCCCATCACCATAAATGGTCACTGGTTCACCGAAAAAATATCTTATCGAAAACCAAGCGACCCAGCCCTGGTCCTCAAAACCAAATTGACGTGTCCCATAAATACAACTCATACGGAATATTCCCGTCTTCATTCCATAAACATAAGCATAATCTTGGGCATACAAGTCTCCCGCAAGCTTCGAGACGCCGTAAGGGGTATGACCAGTCAAATCAATATCATAATCCTCTTTTACACCTTTACTGTTTTTAAATTCATAGCGCAAAGATCTCGTTTGGATGGGAATAGCGTTCACATTATTTCCGTATACCTTATTTGTTGAACAAAAAATAAATTGTCCTTTCGGATTGGCTTTACGTAAGGCTTCTAAGAGAATGATCGTACCGGTCGCATTGATCGAATAATCCTCCATAGGATCATCCAGAGAGTAGCGTACACCAGGTTGACCAGCGGTGTGAATAACAACGTCGGGTTTTTCCCGACTTAGGATGCGCGTCATTGCTTCTTGATTGCGGACATCTTCCTTGATGAGAGTGACATTCTTAAACTGGCTAAGATAATCCCAATTGTATTCCACCGACTTGTGTTTTGATCCAAAAATCTTCGACCTCATCAGATTATCGATGACAACGACTTTATTTTTTTTATTCGCAAAATATTCCGCGCAATGCGAACCAACGAAGCCAGCGCCTCCTGTAATCAGTATTTTCATATCTTCCCTTTTTCTATCCTTGATTTAAATTTTTTTAACTTTCGTCAGAACAAGTTGTGCCATCACATCAAAAGACCATCCCAAAAAAATAGCAAAAAATGGGATAATCCAAACAAAAAATCTTTGTATAAACCAGTGATTATTCCAGATATGGACAGCGAGTATCACCTCTAATGGGAGCACAACTAGTATAAGAAAAAAACCAACTTGCTTGAAATAATCTTTATGCGGTAACAAAAATCCCAAAAATAACCCTGCAAACAAGAATTTTAAACTTTTATTACTTATTAAATTCCCGATCACACCTCTCAAGAAACCTTTTAAATCATACATGGGATTGGGGATGTATTGAAAAACATTAATTTCATAAGGCGCCAGATGCGGACCAAAAACACTGATCAACCACAAGGGCATGGTTATGAGGAAAATAACACTAAAATATTTAATCAAATAGATAAAAGCCGGAAAGCTTCTTTGCTGCTTTTCTTGAGCGAACCATAAGAATAAACCTGAGAACAAAATCATCAGCACTCCATCGGGGTGAAACCAAATAACAAAAATAAAAAATAACCCTAGAGCATATCGTTTCAATCTACTCATCTGTCTATTTTGCGCAATCATCATATCCATAAAATAAAAAACAGCAAGGGCGAGCGGAGGCAAAAATGCATACGGACGTATTTCAAAGGAGTGCCAAATAAGGTTTTGATTGAAAGATACTAAAATAAAAGTCACCAGATAACCAAGAGTGGTCTTAAAAAATTTTTGACAGACACCATAGAGAAAAAGGAAGCCCAATATATTAGCAATGATCCTCGGGATTACTAATCCCCATTTATTGAACCCAAATAACTTAAAGAACGGATAAGTGACATAGCTATGTCCCGTAATGTAGGAAGAAAATTCTCTTTTCGGCATATCTTTGAAGACGTCCCAAAATGATTTATCCACCATATAATTTAAGTGGTAATACTCATCCGGGGTAAGATCACGGTGATTAAAAGACTGAAATCGTACATATAAACCTGATAATGAGATCAATACGACTAGAGAGGAAGAGATTATCTTCCACCGATTCGGAGAGAAAAAACTATACCATTTAAAGGAAAGCGATTCGGACATGGAAAAAATAATGATCGGTAATTTGACTTATTGAGTAATAGCAGTATTATCCATAAATTCAAAAATGAGGCAATATAAATTTTTTTCAACTTTTTGTAACGATACTTACATTTTAAAAATATTTTGCTATAATTGACAGTTTAGAGTCCGCTATTCAGCTTTAATTAGATAAAAAGGAGAAATCATGTCCCCTATTGCCCACAAAGATACAGTCCGAGAGCATTTCGATAAAATCGCTCAAGATTACGATAAATGGAAAAGGAAAAATGCCTATTATTATCGAAATATTAAGGCATTTATCCAAAGAATTGTCCGTCCCGGTAGTACTGTACTCGAAGTCGGTTGCGGTACTGGGGAAGTTCTAGCCTCAACAAAACCGAAACGAGGTGTAGGCATAGATATCAGTCCGGAAATGATAAAACTGGCGAAAGAAAAATTCTCTGAACACACTTTTCTAAGTGCCCCCATTGAAGAATTTTATTCGAAGGAAAAATTTGATTACATCATTATGGTGGATGTCGTTGATCATGTTTATGATATTATGAGTGTTTTCGAGAGCATCCATCGATTTTGCCATCCGACCACGCGAATCATTTTAACCACCATCAACCCTTGGTGGGATCCCATTCTCTCCTTCCTAGAAAAATTTGGAGCCAAGATGCCCGAAGGCCCTCACAATTTTATTGAAAAACGGAATATCAGCAAAATGCTCGATCTTTTAGATTTTTCTATCAACTATTCGGGGTATCTTCTCCTTTTCCCGAAATACTTACCATTACTTTCGTTTCTAGCCAACACCGTGGGAGTTCGTATCTGGGGGTTAAATAAACTCTCATCTGTTCAATATATGGTTATCCAACCCACCCCTAAAAATACGACCCATCTTGGATTAGGATGCTCCATCATTATTCCTTGTTACAACGAAGAAGGCAATATCGAGGAAGCTATTCGAAGAGTTCCCCAAATGGGAACGAAAACCGAAATCATTGTAGTCAATGATGGAAGTACCGACCAAACCACTAATAGAGTTAAAAATATTCAATCCTCCTTCCCTCATCTCAAATTAATCGATTATACTCCTAATCGAGGGAAGGGTTATGCTGTTCAACAAGGGTTTGATGCGGCCACCCAAGAAGTTCTTATGATTCTGGACGCGGATATGTCGGTTCCCCCGGAGGAGCTCCCACGCTTTTTCGAACCATTAAATAAAGGGATCTGTCAATTTATTAACGGTACTCGCATGGTCTATCCTATGGAAGATCAAGCCATGCGTTTTCTTAATCTTCTGGGCAATAAAATATTCGGACTGATGATGACTTTCATCACACACCAAGAATTATCCGACACGTTATGTGGGACAAAGGCTCTTTATAAAAAGGATTACAAATTTATCAAAATGGGAATCGATAAGTGGGGGGATTTCGATCTTTTGTTTGGGGCTGCCAAATTAGGCAATAAGATTATGGAAGTTCCTGTTCATTATTTACGTCGACAATCCGGCCATTCAAAGATGAAAACATTCCGTCACGGCTTGCACTTATTAGCGGCTTGTGTTCGTGGCTTCCGAGAGCTTATTCTCATCTCCCCCGAAAAAGCGAGTGATTGACTAGCCCCAACTGCCATAATAAAGGTTTACCATTTAAAAAATCTTTATGCCTATCCCCAAACCCATCAAGGCTGTTTTCTTATTATCCATCCTTTTTTGGATCTATCTCGCCTTTAGCTCCCAAGTGAGCATTGGTGCTGATGCCAAGGCCTATGAACAATTAAGTCAACGAATTTATCAAGAGGGATGGATTTCATTCTTTAAAAAAGGGCCTGACCGGGAACCAGTTTACTTGTTTCTTGTTTCTATATCCATAAGAATAGCCGATCGCTTTGGCCTTTCCTATCAAAAGATACAAACCTTTTTCCAAATTTTAATATTATTGATTACACAATTCTTAACTTATCAATTGTTGAGGCGATTAAAAATTCGTGATTCCATCATCGCCGCAACACTCCTTTATCTTGGGTTCTCCCCTGCGATTGTCAATTCAACCTTCAGTTTATATTCCGAGATTGGAACTTATCCTCTCATGTTAGGTATAATTTTACTTAGTCCTCAAGCATGGCAAGTTATCCATACAAGTAACTATAAATCACCCATAATTTTAGGAATAACGATGGGAATGCTGGCAGGATTAATGGCTTTATCCAGAGCCATTTTTGAATATATTTTTCTTATATTTGTTCTTCCTTATTTTTATCTTGCTTTCAAATTTTTAATAAACAAAAACAAAACTTCTTTTATTGGTTCCTTGCTTTTTCTGACAACAGTTTTATTGATATTTAACAGCTTTGTAATTCCCTATAAGTGTCTCAATAAAATTTATAACCGTCATTACACGATCACGGACCGAGGGCCGTTCATCCTTTACAACGGAGCTGTGAATCGCACTAAAAGAATGACTTCGAAGAGTTTTCTCATTGCCTTAACGAGTGTGCCGGGAGAAAACGTTTGTCGTGGCCTCATGGGAGCCAAAGAGTGTGATGATCGCTTATTAAATTTTGTCGACCAAGCCGTGTCTAAAGGACAAGAGCTTATGGGTTCTGGGGTACCGACTGAAGAAATTTATCCCACAATGACTCAACTGGCATTAAAAGAGATTAGGAAAAATCCCTTTCAATATATGCTCTTTAATAGCCTGGAAGGAATGAAAATGCTCTTTTGGGAATCAACGAAGATTGGGTTTGTTCACTACCCGGCTTGGCTCAATAAAATGCACAGTCTCACAATTTTCAACTATGGATTGAGACTTTTAATGTTTTTGCTGACAACCGCTTCGCTTCTCTATTTAATGAATTTCATTTTCAAGAATCGAAGAGCCTTATTCGATCTAAAATGCCAAGACCGCGACATTGTTCCAACACTCTTCCTGATGGTCTGGATGATCATTTTATTTATTGGATTTTATACACCCACCAATGTTTTAACCCGCTACGCCTTTCCTATTGTTCCCTTTTATCTGGCAACTATCGCCTTTGGGATTGAACAAAAATTAATGCGCCATACCCTTTAGGCATGAACCAGCCAACTATCCTTCTTATTCTCAAAAAATTTTTTAAAGATATTTCCATCATGCAATTTGAATATTAACATAGTCATACTTTTTCTGTAATGATATAATGCACGAATTATAAACAGACTTAAGTGAAATCCCCTGGCCTCACGGAACGTGGAGGGGGAAGAAGAAATTCCTTTTCTCTATTAGAATTAACGGATAGGGTTCAAAAGACAACAAAAATTAAAATTCCAATTGGCTCGATAGCGGATAATCGGCCATCTGATATTAGAATATACATTACCGACAATTCTTATAGTTACAAAGAAACCGGTTGGTGTCCTAAGAAGAATTTAGAGCACATTATCGAAGATACCCATCTCTGGATGGATGAATATTATGATGAATTGCGACCTATTTTTGCTTAATGAATCTTTTCAATCTTCGTATGAATCAACCCCCAGAAAAAATTAGCATCATTGTTGCCGCCTATAATGAACAAGGCAATATCGGTAAAGCGATTAAACGTGTTCGAGAAGTTTTGCCTCACGCCGAAATCATTATCGTAAACGATGGAAGCACCGATCAAACTCTTCAAGAAGCACAACAATTTGAAAATCAGCACACCAAAATTATCAGTTACTCACCCAATTGCGGCAAAGGATATGCCACTCGAAAAGGGATTGAAGCCGCGACTGGATCATTAATGGCCCAAATCGATGCCGACCTTCAGTTCCCCCCGGAAGGTCTTCCCTCTCTAATACAGCCTATTATCGAGAGGAAGGCGGATATCGTTTTTGGCTCCCGTTATTTGAATTCTTTGGTCAATATTGAAAAAGGTTCCATTTCCTTTATTAAAAGATTAGCCAGCTATGTTATGGCGGGGATTATTTCTTTTGTCTGTGGCCAACGTTACACCGATGTTTTTGCCGGATTTAAGGCATGGAAATCCGATGTCATTCGAAAGCTTGACCTTCAAGAAAATGATTTTACCTATGAGGCGGAAATAGCGATTAAAGCAAAAAAATACCATTATAAGGTTATTGAGGTCCCAACGAATTATAAAGGAAGAATCGGGGGGAAATCTAAAATAAAGGTGCTTTATCACACCATTACGATTGCGTGGCGAATCTTAAAATTGGCTACTCTTTAAAAGCAACTGAATAGTTGATCCCTCGATGTCATTCAATATACTATTCATCTCATTTTTCCCAACGGTTCTTATTGCCTTCAAAGATTTGATTTAATGTTTCCTGTAAACTAAATTTTTGTTTCCATTGGGGATAATGTGAGGTAAATTTCTTTAAACTGCTGATATACCAGATATGATCACCTTCTCGATTCTTGTCGACATAAGTATACTTTAACTTTTTGCCAGTAATCTTTTCACATATCTTTATAGCTTCTAAAATGGAACAATTATTCAATCGTCCTCCCCCAATGTTATAAACCTCACTCGTACGTGGATTTCGATAGAAATAATAAATGGCATTCACCAGGTCATAACTGTGGATGTTATCCCGAACTTGTTTCCCTTTATATCCCAAGATCTGATATTGCTCTCCGGTCACACAACATTTCATCAAATAAGCTAGAAAACCATGCAGCATTACTCCCGAATGATTAGGACCCGTTAGACAACCTCCTCGAAAACAAGCTGTTTGTATCCCGAAATACCGTCCATATTCCTGTACCAAAACATCTGCGGCTACTTTGGAAGCTCCGAATAAAGAATGCTTGGATTGATCGATACTCATCGATTCATCAATACCTGCATAAAAGGAATGATCTTTGGGTAATTCCCAACGCGTTTCTATTTCCCTCAAAGGAAGTACGTTCGGCAGGTCGCCATAAACCTTATTTGTGCTTGTAAAAATAAAAACGGCTTGGGAACAATATTGGCGAGTTAATTCTAAAAGATTTAAAGTCCCATTGGCGTTGATGGTGAAATCCGTTAACGGCTCTTTGGCCGCCCAGTCGTGAGAAGGCTGCGCCGCCGCATGAATAATTAATTTGATGTCGTGGCTATATTCCTTAAAAATCTTTTCAAGATCATTTTTTTCACGAATATCCACATTGTGATGAACATAATCTGCAAATTGCTCTCGAAGGTGTTGTTGCATCCATTGGGTAGAAGCCTCCCGACCAAAAAAGTAACTTCGCATGTCGTTATCAATACCAACAACACGAAATCCCTTGGTGATAAAAAATCCTACAGCCTATGACCCTATGAGGCCGGCGGAACCGGTGATTAATGCAATTTCCATTTAAGTTTTCAATTAGGGCTATAATCTAAACATGTAATTTAAATTTTTTAAATCCGAAAATGGGATATTATTAAAATAACACATCTTGGACAATTTTACTACCTTCCCTCTAAAATTTCCCAATTCACTTTTAAAGAGTCATTTTTTATAAATTTAGATTCTTCAGTTCTTATTTATTTCCATAAATCTAAATGGGATTGATGATTCCATCTAGATTCCTGCAATCAATTTCTCATTATTAACTTTTGAGCCGTGTAAGCAATACCCATTAAATAAAGCGGTGCAATAGGAAAGGCATAGCGAGGGAATATCGTTACCACGCAAGAATACAATTCGCGATCTGCCATGATGAAATGTCCACTATAGTATTGGTTGATGGC
>JAHFGK010000100.1 GCA_023247475.1 Candidatus Omnitrophota bacterium | reverse complement strand
GGAACCGATCACGCCGGTATCGCCACACAAAATGTAGTTGAAAAACAATTAGCCCAAGAAGGGAAGTCCCGTCATGATGTGGGTCGGGAAAAACTACTACGAAGATTATGGGAATGGAAAAGACAATACGGAGATACCATAATTCATCAACTTAAAAAATTAGGCGCCTCCTGTGATTGGCCACGAACACGATTTACCATGGATGATGAATACAGCGAAGCGGTTAATCATGTTTTTGTTGAGTTGTATAAAAAGGAGCTCATCTATCGCGGTCAGTATATTATCAACTGGTGTCCGCGCTGCCAGACTGCCCTGTCGGATGAAGAAGCTGAACATAAGGAAACCAAAGGGGCTCTTTATCATATTCATTATCCGTTCAAAGACGATCCTAAAAAATTTATTACCGTGGCTACAACCCGTCCCGAAACCATGCTCGGAGACACTGCTGTGGCGGTTCATCCTGAGGATAATCGTTATAAAAAATTAATTGGGAAAATGCTTATTCTGCCCCTTATGAATCGTGAAATCAAAATCATTGCGGATGAATTTGTCAATCCCGAATTTGGGACTGGCGCGGTGAAAGTCACTCCCGCCCATGACCCCAATGATTTTGATATGGGGCAAAGACACAAACTTGAATTCATTAATATCATGCATCCAGATGCTCGACTTAATGACAACGCCGGGCAGTTTAAAGGTATGGATCGGTTTAAAGGAAGAAAAGCTGTTGTGGATGCCTTAAAAGAGTCTGGTCTGTTAGAAAAAATAGAAAACCATATCCATGCTGTAGGCCATTGTTATCGTTGTAACACCGTGGTCGAACCCTATCTTTCCAAACAATGGTTCGTGAAAATGAAACCTCTGGCCCAACCAGCAATTAAGGCAGTGCAACAGGGCAAAATCAAATTCTATCCCGAACGCTGGACAAAAGTTTATCTTAATTGGATGGAAAATATCCGCGACTGGTGTATTTCTCGTCAGATCTGGTGGGGACATCGGATCCCGGTCTGGTATTGTGTGGGGGAGGGAAGTTGTACCTTAAAATGCCAAGAACCCATTGTTTCCGAAACAACACCGGAAAAGTGTCCGCATTGTGGTTCAAAAAATTTAAGACAGGATGAAGATGTCCTGGACACCTGGTTTTCCTCGTGGCTTTGGCCATTTGCTACATTTTATTGGCCACAAAAGAATAAAGATTTAGAGTATTTCTACCCCACGTCCGCTTTATTTACCGCTTCGGAAATTATATTTTTCTGGGTCGCTCGTATGATAATGGCCGGACTTGAATTTATGGGAGATATTCCATTCTCCGATGTTTATATTCATGGGACCGTGCGCGATACTAAGAGACGTAAAATGTCGAAGTCCCTCGGCAATGCCATTGATCCTCTTGAGATTATCAACGAATACGGTGCCGATGCTCTGCGATTTAGTCTTATCATTAATTCTGGACAAGATCTTTTGATTTCCAAAAAAAAATTTGAAATCGGGCGCGATTTTGCGAACAAAATCTGGAATGCCGCGCGTTTGGTGCTAATGAATACCTCTTTATCCTCTCACAAAATTGATTTAACTAAAGATGTCCATCCCAAAAATCTCGATCTACCTTCTCGCTGGATCATTTCCAAATTTTATTCAATATTATCGGGGGTGAATCGTGCCGTCGAAGATTACCGATTTTCAGAAGCGGAAAACTTAGTCTATGAATTTTTCTGGGCAACTTTTTGTGATTGGTATCTTGAAATTATCAAAAATAAATTTTCCAGCGCTGATATTCAGAAGATTGCTTTCTTTTTACTGGAACAATCCATCCGTATGATTCATCCCTTTATGCCTTTTGTCACGGAAGAAATCTGGCAACATTTAGGTGTTGAACAAGAGGCCTTGACTCTACAAACATGGCCCAAAGCTAAAGATAAACTCATTGACTCTAAAGTTGAAAAGGATATGCAAACCATCATCGATATTGTCACGACCGTTCGAAATATCAAAGTCCAGTGGAATATTAAACTCCAGCAAGAAATCGACTGTATTTTCAGTGCAGCACAAAAATCCCATCGAGATTTACTGGAAACTAACTTTGATACCTTAAAATTTCTTCTTAAAATAAAAGCAAGAAATATTCAGACCAAATCCATTAAGACACATAATGCCGCTATTGGTGTTATCGATCATATCAATTTCGCCGTCCCTTTAGGTGAACTGATTGACGTTGCCCAAGAAAAGAACAGGATGGGCGCCTATATCAATGAACAAAAAAAATTCCTCGATGACCTAAAAAACCGTCTCCAAAACGAAAATTTTCTTAAAAAAGCTTCCCCAGAGGTTATTGCCAAAGAGAAGGAACGTTTAGAAACTCTAAAATCAAAAATCAAGGAACTAGAAAAAGTCCTTAACAATCTCGTTTAATTAAGATTCCCATGAATTCTAAAGAGATCGATCCCATTATTTCCCAGGCTTTAAAAGAAGATCGTTGTCGTCAGGATATCACCACGCGTCTTTTAATTCCTAATCATGAAACCTGTAAGGCCTTTATCATCGTCAAAGAAAATGCAACTGTATGTGGTCTGGATGTCGCTAAAAAAGTATTTTTGAAGATTGATCCTTCCATCCAATTCCATTCGATCTATCACAATGGGGCAAAAGTTAAAAAAAACACCAAAATTGCCTTCATCTCCGGAAAAGCTAGAAGCATCTTAAGTGCCGAGCGGGTAGCGTTGAACTTTCTTGGAATTTTGTCTGGTATTGCCACCCAGACTTATCAATATGTGCTGAAGATTCGTCCCTATAAACCCAAGATCATGGATACGCGTAAAACGACCCCAGGAATACGATCCCTGGAAAAAATGGCGGTAAAATGGGGGGGAGGCTGTAACCATCGATTTCATTTGGCGGAATCAGTTTTCATTAAAGATAATCATAAAAGTTGTGGGAAAGATTCTTCTTTATTATCTGCAATGATCCAGCGTGTCCGAAAGTTAACAAAAAAGTTAGTTGAAGTGGAAGTGGAAAACCTATTAGAATATAAAGAAGCCCTGAAAGGTGCGCCGGATATTATTCTTTTGGACAATATGACACCTCAACAAATGCGAAAAGCTGTTCTACTCAATAAGCGAAGAAAGGGAGGAAGAAAAATCTTGCTGGAAGCCTCTGGTGGTGTTACGTTAAAAAATGTTCGTGCCATCGCCCGAACAGGGGTGGACCGGATTTCCATCGGTGCTTTGACTCACTCGAGAAAATCAATCGATCTCTCTTTGGAGGTAATTAACTAAAATGAAAATCATTAAAATCATTGTGGGAATGTTTTGTCTTTCTTTAGCCTTCTGTCCTCGGGCCTTCAGTGAATCACCCGATAGCTCACAAATATTTCCCCCCGCAGCTATATTCGATGACAAAATGCTTCTGGATGGTTACGCAGAACGATTCCATCAAGAATCCAAACACACCTTACTGGAAATGATCAAAGATGATACCCTTAATCCAATACAA
The DNA here is from genome assembly GCA_023247475.1 of Candidatus Omnitrophota bacterium. Taxonomy (GTDB): domain Bacteria; phylum Omnitrophota; class Gorgyraeia; order Zapsychrales; family JAHFGK01; genus JAHFGK01. Next base: position 4,935 of record JAHFGK010000100.1, on the reverse strand, counting down.
ATGGCTGCGGCTGTGCGCGTATTTAGAGAGCGTTTTATTCAAGAAGTTTTCACTAGAGAAAAAATAATCATTGAGAAAATACTTATTCGTCGTTTAAATAGAACCGAGTCTGCCTTTGTGCAGGTGGAGATCATGCATACCCTTTGTCTGATGGATCGGTATAAGTATTTTAAATCGATGGTTCCTGCTTTAATCCAAAAACTAGATCACTATAATGCTGTCGTTAACGCAATCGCTTACGATGGTCTAACTAATATTACTCCTGGCCACGATAAACCACGCGAGGCAAGGATCGTGTTTAGCACATTGCGTAATGTCCTTTTTTTATCGCGAAAGCGCCTTAGCAATGTCAAAGAACCCGATGAACGATTAACACAGAAATTGAAATTACTACGTTGGTCGATAAAAATCCTCGGTAATGAAGAATTAAAGAAATTACCGAAAGAAGTAATTAATCTTCTGTAATAATATATTTATAGACAAGTGAAAATAAAAACCTCCTCTTGGTTCATTTTTCTATTTTTGGCCCTCCTGAGCGCTTTTATTTGGTTCAAATTTACTTACCGTCAATTTTCCGTTGTTAATTTATCCGTTGATCGGGGAACTGCCCTCAAAATTGCTAAACAATATCTGCAACAAAAAGGCGTCGATACTACTAAGTTTAAAACCGCTATTATCTTTACATCTGATTTTGAGGCGGATCGATACCTCCAAAAATTTCTTGGGTTTTCTGAAGAGCAAAAATTTGTAAAAAAATATGATTTCGATCTTTTCTTCTGGTTAATTCGATTTTTCCAGGAAGATGTCAAAGAAGAATATCGCATGACCGTCAGTTCCAAAACAGGGCAAGTCATTGCCTTTAGTCACGATCTTGAAGAAACTGAGGCCAAGGAAAATCTGGGAGAAGATTTTTCTAAACAACTGTCAATCGAATTCCTCGAGAAGACATTTGGTTTTAATCCAGAGGAGTATTCCTTGTACAGTAATACAGAGCAAAAATTCGATAACCGAACCGATTATTATTTTTCCTGGCAGAGAAATGATATTTATATCCCTTGGAGTAATAAAGAAAATACTGGCGGAGCAAAGCTCCTACGATCAGTGATCGTTTCGGGGACAGAAATAAATTCCTTTACAAAAAGTATTTTTTATGCCCCAGAAGAATTTAATCGTTTTAAGGCGCGTCAAATGAGAACAGGGGATTTCTTATCCTCCGTATTTCGAATATTTTTTTTAGTGATTTTGATTTCCGCGACCTATTTCGTGATTGCTCGTCGTCATCATTTGGCCATGCATGTCGTTAAAAAATTTTGTGTGACTGTAACAATAATCTTATTACTCCTGACAGTTTTAGATCGGCTGAACCAATTCGAAATAGTTTTATTTAATTATCCAACAACTTCGTCTCTATCTCAATATATATCTAATTATGCACTAAGTGATTTTCTATCGATTTTTATAGCCACCATCGGATTCTTGATGTTTAGTCTGTCAGGCGAATCACTGCACTATGAGGCATTCCCGCAAAAAAGACACGGGGCTTTTTTGAATTATCTACGTACTACATTTTTCTCTCGGGAAGTATTCAAAATGGTCTGTTTAGGGTATTTAACATTTTTTATCATGCTGGGGATACAGTCCATTGCTTTCAAAATAGGAGAGTTGAATTTCCAATTATGGATAGAACATAACCATCTTGTTCGTTTATCTACGAATTATCTACCCTTCGTTTCTGCTTTCATTATTGGTTTCAAGTCTAGTATTGTTGAAGAGGTTACCTACCGTGTCTATGCCATCAGCTGGGGGAAAAAATTATTCCGGAATACCACTTTAGGAATTTTTTTTGCCGCATTCTTGTGGGGTCTAGCTCATAGCGGGTATTATATTTTCCCTATGTGGTTTCGTGTTTTTGAAATAGCTTCTTTAGGGATATTTCTTTCTATTATCTACTTGAATTTTGGGATCATTCCCGTGATCGTAGCCCATTATTTGTTTGATGTCTTTTGGAACACCGCAGAGTATCTTTTCGGGCAGTCACATCCCATTCATTTCTTTAGTACCCACTTTATTCTGGCAATACCATTCTTATTTGGTTTGATTGCTTTCTTTGCCAACCGCTCAATCTCAGAGCGACCATTACAATGGCAATTAACAAAACACCAATTGTTTAATTTAAAAATCCTAGAATATTATTTGATCCATCATCCGCATGAGTTCCAAAATAGAACCAAAGAAGATGTACGACAGGATCTCATTTCTCGTGGCTGGGATGTGGCTGTGGTTGAAGCAGCGGTAGAGAAGGTATAATTGGTAAACGGTAATATGAAAAATAGGGTGGATTCTGTATAATGAAACGTTTCTGTCTTATTTATTTAAAACCACTAAAGACAACTTTACATAAATAATTTACTATTTCTTTACATGGCCAATAAAATTTCACTATATATTTTTCTTGCTAAATTGTTTTTTTTTGCTATACTTAAAAATCATTATAGTAAAATTTTACTAGTTTCTAAACGCCATTTTGGTCAACCTTGCATATAATACTAAGCAAAAAAATAGCACTCTATGCTTCTTAAACCTTTTACATTCTATTTACCGATAACACTTTCAGAAGCATTAACACTCTATGCCAGCCTAGAAGAGGTCAGGATCCTAGCAGGGGGGACATTCCTTTTAAATAGCCTTAAATTGCTAAAGAGAAAAGGAACTAAAACTCCTCAGAACATTCTAAGCCTACGTAAAATTGATGAGCTCAAAGGAGTTTATTTGGAAAAGGATCAATTGGTAATCAAAGCTATGACTATCATTAATGATCTATTTGCTTCCCCATCATTGGTTGATAATTTTCGTGTTCTTAAAACCGTTTGTCGTAACATCTCCACCAATCCCATCCGCAACATGGCCACCGTAGGAGGGAACTTGACTTGTCGTTATACCTGGACAGAGATGGGAGCTGTCATGATCGCTTTAGGTGCCTATATGCATTTTATTGGCAAAGATAGGAAAGAGGCAATTATTCCCGCGGAAGAATTCTTTAATACTGGGGCAAAAACAGATAAAATTTTTACCCATGTCGCGATTAAACGGGATAAAACAGCCTCCATTGCTTATCGCCGAGTTAGGAAAAACTCAGATGTGGATGTCCCGCTATTGGCCGTGTGTGTAAAGACAAATTTTAAAGAGGATCACTTTACCAATACTCGGGTCACTGTTAACAATGGTGTTACCTTCGCCCGTCGGGATTTTATTTTAGAGGAATTTTTGAATAATTCTTCTTGTCAAAATGGTGTGGCTAAAGAAGCTCTTGATCATTTAGACACATCCATTTATGATACTCGAAGTGATGATTATAAAAAGCACATGTTCCGACTGAGTTTAAAAAATGCCATTATCGAGTTGGTTGAAAAACAAAAAAATGTCTAGCATTTACTATTAAAATGATTTAATATGAAATAGCATTTAGTAAAAAGTCTGGAAAAAAATAAAAGATGATTACCCTCATAATTAATGAAAAAAAATATGAACTCGCGCTACAAGGGCATGAGACCCTCCTCGAAGTACTGCGTGATCAACTGGGTTTAACGGGGACTAAAACCGCCTGTAGCGAATCGGAATGTGGCACGTGCACGGTTATTATTAATAATAAAGCGGTATTGTCTTGTATTACCTTAGCTTGTAATGTGCAGGGCGAAGAAATTACCACCATTGAAGGATTAGTCGAACGAGGGGAGCTTCACCCCGTTCAACAAGCCTTTCTTGATCAAGGGGCGGTGCAATGCGGCTTTTGTATTCCGGGAATGATCATGTCCTCGAAGGCTTTACTGGACAAAAATCCCGAACCCAGCCAAGAAGAAATCGAATATGGTCTCGATGGGAATATCTGTCGCTGTGCTGGTTATTTAAAAATTTTTGAAGCCGTTCGTCAGGCCGGTCAAGAAATGAAAAAGCATCAGCAACTGCGTGACATTGTCAATAGTGATTCAACTACCTCTCCTTTAAACGAGACTATCGAAACAGTTCAATAAGGCTGGAAATTCTCATGAAAAGCACGATTAACGATCCGTATGTTAATCCCGTAGGAAAAAGCGTTCCCCGTATTGATGGGAAAGGTATTGTTACCGGCCAGATAAAATACGCTTTTGATGTTAATTTCCCAAATATGTTAGTGGGAAAAATGCTTCGCAGCCCACATCCTCACGCCCGAATTATCAGTATTGATACCTCTAAAGCTAAGGAATTACCGGGCGTCAAAGCCATTATTACCGCCCAAGATACCTATCATATAAAATTTGGCTCTAATGAATATTTTTTTCCCCACACCGTCGATCAAATGGCCCTGGAATCGGAGAAGGTTCGCTACATCGGGGATGAGATTGGGGCGGTTGCTGCTGTTGATGAAGAAACAGCGGAAGCAGCAGTAAATCTTATTGATATCAAATATGAAGTTTTACCCGCGGTGTTCGATATGCAAGAGGCCATGAAACCCGGAGCTCCCCAAATTCATGATGCTATGAACAATATTGCGGTAATCCTGCCCGTTAATTTTGGTAATACCGACCGTGCTCTCAAAGAATCGGATCATATTCGGGAAGATACCTTTTATGCCTCGGCCGCCGCGCATGCAGCGCTGGAACCTCATGTCTGTGTGGGACAATGGGAAACTTTTTCCAATAAAATTACTCTTTGGTCATCGAGTCAGGCTCCCTTTAAATGCCGGGAAGCACTCGCGAAAACTTTAAAGATGGATCTCAGTGATGTCCGCGTCATAAAAATGGCGGTGGGAGGCGGATTCGGTGGAAAATTAGAAATGCTCCCGATGGATTTCGCGGCGTGTCTTTTATCTAAAAAAGCGGGGGGCTTACCCGTTAAAATTTGTTATTCGCGAGAAGAGGAATTCTCCTTTTCTAGACGAAAACATGCCATGCTTTATAA
>JAHFGK010000099.1 GCA_023247475.1 Candidatus Omnitrophota bacterium | reverse complement strand
TTTTAAAACCAGAAATATATGGTCGTAGCACTTTGGAAAATTCTTCTTTTCTTGTCAGCAGTGCCCATGAAGATACCGCCTTACATGGGCAAGGATTTGTGGCGCGTTTATCTGGGAGCACCGCCGAATTTTTGCATATATGGTTGATGATGAATGTCGGCAAACAACCGTTCACACTCAATGACAAGGGTGAATTAAACTTAACGTTAAAACCCGTTTTGCCCGGCTGGTTATTCTCCGAAGAAGAATCGCACATCAAGTATTTTGATCAACAAGGTGTTCAACAGAAGTCAACTTTACCTAAAAATATTTATGCGTTTAATTTTTTAGGCTCGACTTTGATGGTTTATCATAATTCAATAGAAAAGATACATTTGGTAAACAGGGATGTAAAATTAAAAAAATCGTTTTAATTTCTCCCCAGGATAAAGGTCATGTCACTCTTTCTGGCCAAACGATAGGTGCTCCTTATGCTCGAGATATTCGTCAGGGCCAAGTTAATCGTATTGATGTCTATTTTGAATAAATGGATTATTTTATTCCGATATTTTCCCATTCCCTAAAGTTAATTCTTCTGTTTCTATAAACAAGAAGGACTTAATCTCTTGACGAACAAAATTTCCAGTCTTAGAATATCTTTAAAAATCTAATTCAACCAAAATAGAATTTAAATACATTCCTTAAATGGGAACAGGAGGGGATTATGGCCGAGAGCGGCATAACAATCATTAATGAAAGGGTTAAAAGGGAAAGTGGTTTCGTGGAAGCCTTAACTTTGGAGTTGCAGAAGATTATTGTCGGACAAAAATATTTATTGGAACGATTGTTGGTTGGATTATTAGCCAACGGTCACATATTGATTGAGGGAGTGCCGGGGTTAGCCAAAACCACCGCGGTTAAAACTTTGTCCGCAACGATCCAAACAAAATTTCAGCGCATCCAGTTCACCCCGGATATGTTACCCGCGGATTTGATCGGCACCCTCATCTATGATCAGAAAACAGGTAATTTCAGAATTAAGAAAGGGCCTATTTTTGCTAATATTATTTTAGCTGACGAAATTAACCGCGCGCCGGCGAAGGTCCAAAGTGCGCTTTTGGAGGCCATGCAAGAACGGCAAGTCACGATTGGTGAGGAAACCCTCAAACTCGATGAACCATTTCTTGTTTTAGCGACGCAAAATCCCATTGAACAAGAAGGAACGTATCCCTTACCCGAAGCCCAGGTCGACCGATTTATGCTAAAGATAAAAGTGGATTATCCTTCCAAAGAGGAAGAATTAAAAATTCTAAAACGCATGTCGTACACGAGAACGCAATTTGATGTCAAGCAAATCGTGACTCCGCAGGATATTATTCGCGCCCGTTCCGTTGTGGATGAAATTTATATGGATGAAAAGATCGAAAGGTATATTGTGGATATTGTCGAGGCAACGCGAAATCCTCAAGATTATAAATTGGCTCAATTAAAGACATTAATTCAATACGGTGCTTCACCGCGTGCCACCATTAATCTCGCTATTGCCTCCAAGGCCTATGCCTTTTTACAAGGACGGGGTTATGTAACTCCTCAGGATATCAAATCCATTGGGTTTGATGTCTTGCGCCATCGTATCATCGGTAGTTATGAGGCGGAAGCCGAAGAAAAAAAATCGGAAGACATTATAAAAATAATTTTTGATACCGTGGAAGTTCCTTAGGAACGCAGATGATCACAGATATCCGCGATCATCTGTGTAATAACTATGATTCCCAAAGAAATATTTCAAAAGGTTCATCGCATTCAAATCACCACATCGCGACTGGTCACCGATGTCTTTGCCGGCGAATACCATAGTGTTTTTAAAGGCTTAGGCATAGAATTTGATGAGGTGCGGGAATATCAAATAGGTGATGACATCCGCACCATCGATTGGAATGTCACCGCCCGCACAGGACACCCACATGTTAAAAAATTTGTCGAAGAACGAGAATTGACCGTAATGCTCCTTGTGGATGCTTCCATGTCCTGTCGATTTGGAACGGTACGCGACCTAAAAAGTAAATTAGCGGCCGAGATAGCCGCTGTTTTAGCATTTTCAGCGATTAAAAATAATGATAAGGTAGGACTCATCATATTTACCAACGGCGTTGAAAAATTTATTCCACCTCGCAAAGGCACCCAACATGTTTTACGTGTTATCCGAGAAGTCCTTTATTTTGCACCCCAAAATCCCTTAACCGATATCAGCAACGCTTTAGAATTTTTAAGTAAAGTCACCACCCGGAAAACGGTTACTTTTATTATTTCGGATTTTCTGGAAACAAACGCCCTTTCTAAAAATGATTTGTTTGCACAAGCGAGTTTCAGGAAATCCATGGCGATCGCCAATAAACGGCACGATCTCATTGCCATCACTTTAAATGATCCGCGGGAAACACAGCTCCCCAATTGTGGATTAATTGCTTTTGAAGATGCCGAGTCGGGAGAAGTCCTGATGATGGATTCCTCCAATTCTAGATTACGGGAGAATTATCAAAAGAAGGCAATGACGAGGCTAAAGAATCGGGATCTGTTATTTAGTTCGATTGGTATGGACCATATCGATGTCTCAACGGGTTCTCCGTATACTGATGAGCTGGTAAAATTTTTTTTGAAACGAAGAAAAAGACGAATTTAAGTTTTATTCTTAAATTTTTCTCCGATGGATCTCGTAACATGAAGACTTTAAAATCTTCAAGGATTTTATTTTTTTGCCTCATTCCAATTTTATTTGTCCCATCTTCTGTCAGGGCAGAAGATATCCGTGACGTTAAGCCGCCTTTAGATCTTCCTATCAATTATTTCTTTCTTTTTCTTCTTCTGACGATAATTGCAGTTGTGCTCATCGCTCTAGGGATACGATCCATTTTCCAAAGATTAAAGAAAAAACAATTGATGATTACTATCCCCCAATCAGCTTGGGAGGTCGCCTTAGATCGTTTAGAAAATTTGAAAAAAGCTAATTGGCCAGCACAAGGAAAAATCAAGGAATATTATTCATCCCTTTCAGATATTGAGCGGCGTTATATTGAAGACCGTTACCGTATTAAAGCTCCCGAAATGACGACAGAAGAATTTTTATGGAATTTAAAAAATTTTCCTCAGTTAAACGCCGTGCAAAAAGATTCTTTAAAAGAATTTTTAAATTCCTGTGATATGGTGAAATTTGCCAAATACGCTCCCACCGTTCAGGAGGTGGAAGAAAGCTTTCGCTTGGCTCAAAAGTTTATTGAAGAAACAAAAGGACAGAAAGAAGCTATAGAAAAGGGAAGTTATGGAATTTAAAGATCCTTGGCTCATTGCCTTGATTCCTTTCGTTTTTATCTTGTTCCTTTTTTTAAAACGTCGACAGAAGGAACCAACGATACGCTTTCCCTCCACAAAATTATTAATGGGTAGTGGCACGAGTTGGAAGATACGGATTAGACAATTACCTTTTATTTTGCGCTTAATTGTTGTAACTCTTTTTATATTGGCGTTGGCGGGGCCGCGTAAAATTTTGGAGGAGACTAAACGTCAGACGGAAGGGATTGATATTATCTTAGCCATTGACTGTTCGGGAAGTATGGCAGCAGAAGATTTTATGCTGCAAGGGAGGCGGTACAATCGTTTGTATGTGATTAAAGAAGCCGTGAAAGGATTTGTCGATGGACGCAAAAGCGATCGTCTTGGACTGATTGCCTTTGCCGCTTTAGCGTATACCGTCTCTCCACTTACGATGGATCATAACTGGCTTCTCACGAATCTCGAGAGAATTGAACTGGGACTTATTAAGGATGGAACAGCCATTGGTTCAGGCATTAGTTCATCTTTGGCTAGACTTAAAAATAGTAAAGCGAAGAGTAAAGTTATTGTTTTATTAACAGACGGTATAAATAATACCGGGAAAATTCAACCGCTTCCAGCAGCGCAAATGGCAAAAACTTTAGGCGTCAAAATTTACACAATCGGGGCAGGGACCAAAGGGTATGCGCCCTTCCCGGTAACAGATGTTTTCGGTAGAAAATTTTATCAAGAAGTGAAAATCGACATAGATGAAGTGACGCTCAAGAAAATTGCGGAAATGACTGGAGGATTGTATTTTCGCGCAACCGATACCGATTCTCTCCGAGAAATTTACAAGCAAATTGATACATTGGAGAAAACAAAATTTGAAGAAATTGGATTTAAAGAATACAAGGAATTATTTAATGTGTTTCTTGTCAGTGCATTAGCTATTTTACTAATCGAAATTTTTTTAAATCAAACGGTTTTGTTAAGGATTCCTTAAGAATGCGATTCGCGCAAACGGAAATGTTTCCATGGCTCTGGGCTGTGGCGGTATTGGGTATTTTTTTATTGTGGGGAAGCCGACGTAAAATAAAAATTATTGAAAAATTTGCCGAGACTCAACTTGTTTCTGAAATTGCCGCCAATTTTAGTTCACGAAAAGAAAAGGTTAAACGCTTTTTAATTTTATTTATTTGTATTCTTAGCATTATTGCGTTGGCACGTCCTCAGTGGGGTTTTGAATGGCGAGAGGTCAAACGTCAAGGGTTAGATATTTTGGTGGCTATGGATACTTCCAAAAGCATGTTAACCGAAGATGTCAAACCCAATCGATTAGAGCGTACAAAATTGGCCGTCCAAGATTTGATTAAAAAATTAAAAGGAGATAGGATTGGATTAATCGCCTTTGCTGGTGATGCCTTCTTAGTTTGTCCTCTAACCGTAGATTATGGCGGGTTTTTGTTAAGTTTAAATGAGGTGGATACGAACACTATCCCGAGAGGTGGAACCGCCATTGCTCGGGCGATTGACGAAGCCATGAAGGCTTACACCAGTACGCCGGGTCAATACAAAGCACTGATCATCGTGACCGATGGTGAAAATTTAGAAGGAGATCCTTTAAAAGTAGCGCAAGAGGCAAAGGCCAAAGGAATGAAAATTTATTGTGTGGGAATAGGAACCGAGGAAGGAGAATTGATCCGGGTGAAAAATGAACAAAACGAGTATGAGTTTTTAAAAGACGCACAAGGGAATTTTGTTAAATCCCGGCTGAATGAGGACCTGCTGCAAAAAATTGCTTTAGAAACAGGTGGCGTTTATGTCCGTGCCAGTGGGGCGGAGTTCGGGTTGGATTTGATTTATGACCAAGAATTATCCAAACTTGAAAAGCGGGAGATTGAAAGTAAAATGGAGAAAAAATATCACGAGCATTTTCAGATTCCTTTAGGGTTGGCTATTCTATTATTAATTGTGGAGACGTGCCTTTCGACACGCAAGAACAAATATGTGTAAAACGATATTAACTGTCCCTATAATATTTCTTTTGTTTTTCACCCCGAATGTCTTTGCCTCTTCCAAGGCCAAGGATGTTAAAGAAGGGAATCTTTACTACAACCAAGGAAAATTTGAAGCCTCCATTGATAAATACAATAAAGCCTTAGAAAAAGATAAAGATTCTGATATTATAAATTTTAATGTGGGGACAGCATTATATAAAAATGGGAATTATGAGGAAGCTATCAACCATTTACAAAAATCACTGTTAACTGATGATAAAGCATTTCAGGAAAAAGTTCGCTATAATTTAGGTCTTGCTTATTATCAGTTAGCCAATGCTTTAGAGAAGCAGGATGTTGATGAAGCGATTAAATCCTTAGAAAAGGCGTTAACCCAATATGAAAAAGCCTTAACCATCAATCCTAAAGACAAGGATGCCAAGGTCAACTATGATCGTATAAAAAAGAAATTGGAGGAGTTAAAGAAAAAGCAAAAGAACTTAGCAAAGGCTAAGAAGGAGTCTGGTGGAAAAATTCAAGAAGACAAACATCTCCATGAAGAAAACCAAGATAAGAACAATCAAAGAATTTTAACTCCTTCAAATCAGCCTTCGGAAAATACTGTAAAGGATCAGCAAAATAATAAAGCGGATCAGCAAGCTTCCTCAGCAACTAAAGAAGAGACACAACAAAAAGAAGGTGCAACCCAAGAGGATACGGGTAAAAAAAAATATTTAACTGATAAGGACAAGGAAAGTCAAGATAAAATAAGTAGTGATCAAGGGAAAGATATTATTTTGCAGTATGGGAAGGGACAAAACGAGATGTCTCATCAAGAAGCTCAAATGATTCTTCGAGACTATCAAGAAAATCAAGAACCTAAGGGATTACTTAATTTCGTTCCCAAAGTCAAAGAAGCGCTGCCTGTCATAAAGGATTGGTAATATGAAATGGTTTTTGAACAATAAAAAAGTTTTTCAAGCAATACTGATATTGGGAATATTGCCATTATTTTTATCGTCCAGTAACTGTTACGCAGAAGATATCAGCTTCGAGGCCACGGTTGATAGCAATCAAGTGAGTCTAGATTCGAGTTTTCAGTTAACCCTAACGGTTCATGGAACACAGAATGCTTCGCCCGTTCAACTTCCCACCATTGATGGTTTTGATAGTCGTTACCTGGGCCCCTCAACGCATGTTTCAATTATTAATGGTCAGGTCTCGAGTGCTAAATCATTTATCTACAATTTATATCCTCAAAAGGTTGGACAATTCACAATTCCTGCGTTGAGTATAACGATTGATGGGAAGACTTATTCTTCTGCTCCAATTATTATGGAAGTGGTGGCGGAATCATCCTCCCCTCAAGGTCAGAATCAATTGCAAGCTGAACAACCTACAAGTTTGCAGGATAAAATTTTTCTTGTCATAAATACACCGAAGAAAGAAGCTTTCCTCAATGAAAAGATTCCTTTATCTATTAAATTATATGTCGCGGGTCTTAAAGTACGGTATTCCCCGCAGATTGAACTTAGCCACGATGGAGTTGCGATGGATGAATTCAGTAAACCTAAAGAATCACAGCAGGTAATGGGAGGAGTTCCTTATACTGTAGTGGAATTTAATACCAATATTTATCCCACACGGACAGGCGATTTGACGTTAGGTCCAGCGAAGATGGATGTCCAGGTCTATGTTAAAAGTGCGCAAAAGCATTTTCCGGATACCGATAACTTTGGCGGTATTTTTGATGATGAATTTTTTCAAGGATTTCTTGATCACATTGAGATGCGTCCCTTGTCACTACAGTCGGCGGATCTTTCGATCAAAGTGCTTTCCTTACCGGAGGAAGGCCAACCAAGAGATTTTTTTGGCGCCGTAGGTAAATTTGATTTTCAAGTTTCGGTCAGCCCGCAAGAAGTAAAAGTAGGAGACCCCCTCACTTTGAAAATGAATGTGACGGGGGAGGGCAATTTAAAAACAATTACGATGCCTTCCTTAAAAGAACAAAATGGCCTTAAACTTTATGAACCACAAATCAAAGAAGAAAATGGAACAAAAATTTTGGAGCAAGTTGTGATCCCGACCTCTGACCAGATCACAGAGATTCCAGCTCTTCGATTCAGTTATTTTGATACAGCCACTAAATCTTACCAAACGATTGAGCACGGGCCATTTCCATTAAAGGTAAAAAAATTAGAGCCAGGGGAGCAGCTCAAAGTGGTAGGCCTTGAGCAGAAAGAATCCGCTTCAGCGCAACAAGAACAATTGGGCCGCGATATTATTTTTATTAAAGATTATCCGGGTCAATTTCAATCCGTAGGATTTCATGTTTATGAAAGCTTCGCATTTTATCTATTTATTATCTTATCAATCATGACCTTGAGCGCACTTCTATTTGTCTATTCTTGGCAAAATAGATTAAAATCCGACATCGCTTACGCACGCAAACTTCAGGCGCCTAAAAAAGCAAAAAATGGTTTAGCGCACGCGAAACATCTCTTGGCAAAAGGAGACGCAAAAGCGTTTTATGATGCGACTTTTAAAACACTGCAAGATTATTTGGGAGACAAACTCCATTTGCCATCGGGGGCAATCACATTTCCAGCGGTAGAAGATATTTTTAACAGTAAGTCAATCGACGCGAATATCATGGGTAGCCTTAAAGCAATTTTTGATGAATGCGATATGGTGCGATTTGCTTCTGCGAACTTCGATGCGATAAGGATGAGAACAACCTATCAGAATTTAGAAAAGATAATTGATTATATTGAAAGGCATTGGAGATAGATGAGGATATTCAGCCGATTATCACTAATTTTCGTCGTGGTTTCAATCGTTATGATCCCGAATGTTTTTGCTCTATCTAAGGACAAGGCACTCGCTCAGTTTATTAAGGCAGGCCTAGCTTATAAACAGGACGATTACAAAGAAGCCATCTCTCTTTATGAAGAGATTATTAAAGGAGGCTTGGCGAGTGGACCCCTTTACTACAATTTAGGCAATAGTTATTTTAAAACTGGACAGTTAGGGAAAGCCATTGTGAATTATGAGCGGGCCCGGCAAATAATACCTCGCGATGGCGACTTAAAATCGAATTACCAATATGCGTTATCCTTAAGGAAGCCTCCGTTAGAGGAATCATCGAATTCCTC
>JAHFGK010000098.1 GCA_023247475.1 Candidatus Omnitrophota bacterium | reverse complement strand
GACTTCGTCTTTAAGCTCGGGCACGGAGATGTTCTTTTGGATGGCGGCGCGCTCGACTTTGGCGCGGACTTTGATGTCGTCTATCCGCTGAAGGACCAGATAATGGGTGAAGGTCAGCGGGGAGCCCGCGGGAAAATCGGGATAATTTTTGTAAAACTGGACGGTGCGGCCGAGGGTGTCGATGGTGAGGATGAGCCGGGTTTTCTTCTCGATGTCGCGGCTGATTGAGCGATAGAGATCTTCGCCCAGGCGCAACGCGCCATTGGAACGGCCAACCGCCTCCTGGATCTCGCGCCCGATTTGCCAATAGGTCTTAAGACGCTCGGTCTCAACCGCCTTCTGGGCGGCCAAGAGTCCGGTTGTCACGGAAGACTGAATGGCTTTGATAAGATTGGGGTAAAAATTTTTGCTTTCGACGGCTGGCGGGGAAACTGTTCTTAATGTCGCGGGCATGGGATTTTTATAGCGTAAAGGGTTGAAGTTGTCAACAACAAGTCTGGAAGCAGATATTGAAAAGATTTCCGCGAAAGATTTCCGGGGCAAGTCCAGTGTCCCTGGAAATTAAACAACTCACTACCAACTTGTGGTGAGCGAGCGAAGCGAGTCGAATCACTTCCCCAGTGGACGAGTTTTGTAACCGGCTAATGCTTATGCCGTCTGCGCAATACGATGAATCACTTCAGAAATATAGCTCTGGTATGGAATTCTGCGCTTTTGAGCCATTTTCTTAATCCGGTTTATATCCTTACGATTGACCCGAATCGTTAAGGTCATGTCCTTTTTCCTTGCGGCAATCGCGTCAGCAACTCGCTTTAATTGAGCGCCGGTAACAGGAATAAACTCATCGTTTTCGATAGCTTCCATGATTTCCTTTTCTTCCGAATCAAGATATTGCTTTTTCATCGTCTACCTCCCTAAATATTTTTTTGTGTATTTCCGACTTCGAAACGCTGTTTTCAAGAATAAATAATTCTTACCCTCCACATACGGAACAATCCAAACATATTTTTTATACTCAAATAACATTAACTTCTGATGCTTCCTCACAGGATGATCTTCTATTCCAACAAACCGTGAATTAAGCAAGTTCTCAAAAGTTACTTTGCGTAATTTCTTTAGCTGGTTATTTTTTTCTGGATTCCAATATATCTTATCCAGAATCCAAGTATATCATTTACAAATGTAAATACAAGTATAAATATAAAAACCCATTGCAAGTATATCACTCACAACGGGTTTTGGTCAATTAAACTCCCCCGTGAGGGCTTCCCCTACGGTCAATGTTCCGCTCGCCTTGCTCGCTTCACGTTGACCTCCGGGGACGGCTCGGCTGTGGCCTCGCACGCGAACCCATCGCTATCGCGATAGGTTCTTCGCGACCTCACGAAGAATATGAATTTTGTGGGACGCCCAAAGGCGTCCCACAAAATTTACTCCCCCGCGAGGGCTCGAACCTCGGACCCAGTGGTTAACAGCCACTTGCTCTACCAACTGAGCTACAGGGGAATGATTACCTTCCAATTTTTATTTAGAAAAATCACTCCCCAGTCCTCGTTTCCTTAGAATCTATCAGAAAAACGAGGGCAGGGGAACTTTCCTATTTTTCCCCAGCACCCTTGTGGTGCAGGGGAATAGCTACCACAATATTTTTTCCAGAAAAGCTATCCCCAGCACCCTTGTGGTGCAGGGGAATGGTCTCACATCTTTTTATTTAGAGAAGTTATTCCCAGTCCTGATTACCCTTAATTCTGGATAACTCAGGACAGGGGAACTTTCCTATTTTTCCCAGCACCCTTGTGGTACTGGGGAGTGATTCAAATTGAAAATTTGATTCATAAAACTAAAGAGATTATACTTAATCCATTCAAAAAGTCAATTGTCTGTTTGTTGTTTTGTCGGGCAACTCTGAAAAGAAAGGATCATGGGCGTAAGTCCAGGATCTTCGTTAGTTATCGAAATTTTAATTTACCATGCGACCCACTGAGCAATTAACATCGCAGCCTAAATTGTTGCAATTGTTCGATCCGGACTGTCCTAGGTTGTCCTATTGACAGAATTTATTTCGAGACGTATACTTTGGCTCTCAACGGAAATGAACTTGTCAACCGTAGAAAGGATATAAAAGTGAATAAATGTTTAACGTATTTGCCTGATGTAAGGGTGGAGGAGTTAAGGATTTAACTGAAAGGAGAATGATTATGAGAAAGGTTGCGAGGATTTTCTTCTTTACATTAGCAATTGGCCTGGCTTTTGTTCCTGGCCGCGCTTATTCGGCACCGTTTTTGCCGGATTTCAGCGCTGCGACGTTTACACCAGGGGCACCCGTAGACAATCCATATTTTCCACTCCTCGATAATCTAACCCGGGTCTTCTCTGGTCAGAGGGAGGACGGAGGGGAAATTGTAACTGAACGTTTCGAATTAACGAATTTGGGATTGGGTCCGAAGATCCTGGGGGTACAGACGACGACACAGCGGGACCGGGCTTTTGAAAATGGTGTACTCATCGAAGATACGTTTGACCACTACGCCCAAGATACTAATGGTAATGTCTGGTATTTTGGTGAGGACACGACAAGCTTCGAGTACGATGCTGAGGGTAACCTTGTTGGAACTAACAACGAAGGTGCATGGAGAGGCGGAGTAAATGGCGCGCAACCTGGCTATAGCATGCCGGCTGATCTGACCGTCGGGTTCAATTATTATCAAGAGTTTGCGCCGCTTGATGACGCCATTGATCAAGGGCAAACATTTGCGACCGGGAAAAAAATCTCCATCGGTACCGGTGATTTCACCAACGTCCTTCAAGTTCTTGAGACAACGGAATTAGCTCCTGATGACAGGGAGTTCAAGTATTATGCAAAAGGCCACGGCCTCATTTTGGTTGAAGAGGCTCTTGATAGCGATTTGAAGAACCCCGAATTTAGACTTGAACTCACCCAAGTGGTTCCAGAGCCCACCACTTTCACGCTATTGGGTTTTGGTTTGGCTGGGATAATTGGTTATCGACGATCGAAAAAAGCTCGCCGTTAGAAAATCTGTATTCAAGGGACGGCCCGAAGGGCCGTCCCTTGACATTCTCCACGCACCTTAATCCTTAATATTAGAAATTTCGTTCAATATAACATTAGTAATATTTTGAGCCAGGAGTTTGCTCCCATTAGGATTACAATGCCTAAACTCACCGGCAAAACTGTCATAAAAATATTTATCGTCGAGCGACTTCCAGCAAAACCATATAAAAGCATAATTCAAACAGCCCGAGAAGAATTTTCTGCTTAAAATTTATATTCCCCATGACCTTCGCTTTCTTTATAAGACGAATCTGATCGTTAAACTTTTCCGTTAAGCAATAACCATTTTATTTTTAGTATACATCATCCCAAGTGGTACATAATAATTTTACAACAAAAATGATAGCGCTTTCCATTAAAAAGAAGGATAGGAGATAACGCAAAATTTTCAAATTTAATTTGACAACATATAGCTAAGGGGATATACGAGTGATAGACAACAATTAGATCATAAAGGATGGGATAACTTCAGTTTCACAGCATCAGATGCCACGGGCTTTGCCCGTGGTTTGATGCAGTACTTGCCCGTGGTCATGCCACGGGGCAAGTGGCGACCCGAAGGGTCGTCCCTTGACCAAAAATGAGCAAAAGAAAAGCCAAACGAAATCAGCATCTCAAGCGACCGCATCCCAGAAAAAGCAATTATGTCATAAGCACCGTTGATGATCGGTTGGTTATTCACCCCGAGGGGCAATCAAAATCATTTCCTTATTATCTTGTTATAAGCATGGTCATTTTTTGGGTGGTCGTCATTGGACTGGGATATTATTTTTCCGTGCATACGAATGGGAAACATCCGGAACAGCCCCCTGAGCTAATTCAGAATAAGGTCGATGAACTCATAAAAACTCGGGGTAATGAATTGGCACAACGATATCCGCAAGGGTATAAAATCATTACGATGAACAATAACAGGGTTTTTCCCTCCCTGTATGATTCGTTACCTAAAAATCTGCATGTTGACTGGGAGCACATATCGATGGTCCCGGTCGATTCAGAACTGAAAAGGGAAAATCCTAAAATAATTAAGATCAAAATCCCCGATATCCATTATGAACCGACCGCCATTTCCGGCCAGACGGTTACAACCGTATTATTGAAAGAAAAGGATGCTGTGGCCCAAATTATCCAACTAGGCGAACAGGGCCTTTTTATCGAAATTCTGGATGTTCATGCAAACGGGGTAATATATATTTTTGGGATACATTAAATGAAAATGACTTATCGTTTTTTACGAAAGGGGAGTAACGATGAGCAACCAAATCGTCTGGTTCGATATTCCAGTCAAGGATCTTGACCGAGCCATCCAATTTTATTCCAAAGTCCTCGGAGCGGACATTAAAAAAGAATTTCCCAATATGCCGGTGGGAGTATTTGCGCATAAAGAAGGAAAGGTTTCGGGCTGTTTATTTGAGGATAAGGCCGAAAAACCCTCCGATCACGGACCGCTTTTGTATTTTAATGTCAATGGTCGCTTGGACGATGCGGTTAAACTCAGTGAAAAACACGGTGGGGAAGTCATTAAACCTAAACATCAAATCGGACCGTACGGTTTTAGAGCTATTGTCTTAGATAGCGAAGGGAACCGCATTGCACTTCATTCAACATAGGAAATTGAGAAAATTTAGATAGAAGGGGAACACCTATACCTATTTTTGTTTTATATACACCCTAAGGAATCTGGTGTTGGATCAGAACCGGGCAGAGGAAAGGGAAGACTAGGCGGTGGCCCATCCAGGAACAAGTCATTAATAATATAGATAGCATCGGTTATATTTACTTTTCCATCGTCATTAGTATCTGCCGGATCAAGACATTGTGGGGCCCTCCCCCCTAAGAATAAGTAGTGTAAGAGAAATATTGCATCGGAAATATCATAATGATTATCACTATTGGCATCGCCCCGGATGAAAGATTGGGTGGGTGCTGTTAAGGCTTCTGGTTTAAGTTGCGCAAGAGATATGGTCCCAAAAACATAATCGTTTGTTGCGTTATAATTGCCTAATGGTTCAGGAGGAGAGTTTAATTGTAAAATTCCCCCAGTTCCAAAATAACCATCCGCTATCACAACAAAACCATATTTTTTAATTATTTCATATGTGTCAACAAATGGCTTGATAAGACCCGTAGCAATTATTTTCTTCCAATAAAAGTTGTCTTCTTGCCATGCGCCTTTTTGTATTGAGTCCATAATCGGTTCATATTCATCCAGATTGTTGTAGTCATATTCAGGATGAATTAAAAGGTCTAGATGGTGAATGCCTTGGGCCACAGCTCGTTTCATCATTTCTTCGTCATAACGATCAATACATATCATAGAAAAATATGATATCTCGATATCCCCATTGGGTCCTACGATAGAAAAATAATGTGGACGAATAGTTTTTAAGGCCAATTCGCGCGTGGCTTGTGTGCAGGCCTCGGACTGTGCGGACTCTAAATTTTGGCAAATTTCTCCCCAATGTCCATCGCTAGCTGTTTTTCGTCGGATGCCCTTAATTTCGCCATTTTTATTAATTATTAAAATCGAATTGAAATGAATATAACCACTGGGAATTTCGGGAATATTCCCGGGATTAGGAAGGAGTTCATTTACTGTACCCACGACCATTTCCACACCATACTGTTTCGCTAATTCTTGAAGGGCTTGGAGTGAATCCACTACCTTTTGACTGATAGGGTGGGATATATCTGCATATTGGCAGAACATTTTCTCCTTGACTATCCAACATTTACTAAATCTGGGATGCGGGATAAGATCACAGGAATTTTTGTCTGATGGACAAATGACTTCGATGGCGGGATATACTGTCTCAGAGTAAATTAAGTCCTGACTAGTCCAAGTAGAATAGATAGGGGTGAAGAAAGTCCATTCGGGAAAAACAATAAGATTTATGTCACTATGATCGCGAAGCAACTTTTGTGTCTTTTCAATGACATTCGTATAAAGGACGCTGGGGTCATTTTCTTGAAAGGCTTCGGGTTGATGTTTAATAATTCCGATTTTTAGCTGGGGGAGGTTTTGTTCTGTTCCGGTAGTCTCGAGCGCTTCTATTGTGAAATTGTTAACTGCTAAGAAGAGAGGGAAAAGTAGGGTAATCAGGGTGAGCCGTTTCAACATTAACGATTCTCCTAACCTCTCCCCGGGACTACAATTTAAGTATACTATATATTCTATTGAAAAAAAAGATGCTGAAATGAATTTCCAGAAAAGGGGTTCTTATTTTATCAAAGAATGATAGACATATTTGCCTTCCCTTATTACAATTATTGTTGAGAGTAAAATAGAATTAAAATCATGCGCATTTATGAGGTATGCTTTTCCAATGTCTTTGAATAACTTTTATGTTCCTTAAAGGTATGTATTGATGCCATCCAAATCCACTTTCCTCAAGTCTTACGCCTTTTCGATTCTACTCATCATTTCCATCCTGATCGGTTCGCTTTTAGGAATTATTTTTAAAAAAGATGCTACCGTGTTTAAACCCTTCGGCGATGTATTTCTTAATTTACTTTTTACCATCGTTGTGCCGCTTGTGTTTTTTTCGATATCATCAGCGGTAGCCAGTATGGTGGACATCAAACGTTTGGGCAAAATCATGTTGTATATGATTCTGGTGTTTGTTACCACAGGAATTGTTGCTTCCATATTGATGACCATTGGCGTCAAAATTTATTCACCGACCGCCGGAATCAATTTAAGCTTAAGCACCACGGTGAATACCGAGCAGTATAAGATTTCGGAACAACTTGTCAAAACGTTTACAGTTTCTGATTTTTTTGATCTTTTGTCTAAGAAAAATATGATGGCTTTGATTTTATTCTCGCTTTTGATTGGTTTGGCGGCTTCTGCGATAAGAGAAAAGGGGAAACCTTTTACGAATTTTCTTTTATCCGGCAATGAAGTCATGATGAAGGCTATCTCCTATATTATGTTGTATGCACCAATCGGGTTGGGAGCTTACTTTGCGTATTTGGTCGGCGTTTTTGGCCCACAGCTTTTAGGTTCCTATGTTCGGGCAGTGACTTTGTATTATCCTCTTTCGATTTTGTATTTCTTTATCGGTTTTTCGTTTTATGCGTATTTGGCGGGCCGAGGAAAGGGAGTAAAGACATTTTGGTCGAATATTATTCCCGCTTCGCTGACAGCGTTGGCCACTGGCAGTAGTGTCGCCACTATTCCCTCCAACATCGAAGCGGCGCAAAAAACAGGTGTGCCCAAAGATATAAGAGATGTGGTAATCCCCATCGGCGCGACGATTCATATGGATGGTTCCTGCCTCTCGGCGATTTTAAAAATTTCGTTGTTGTTTGGTTTATTTCACATGAATTTTTCTGGGATAGGAACTATTATGACGGCGATTGGTATTGCTCTTTTGAGTGGGACTGTTATGGCCGGAATCCCTGGCGGCGGATTCTTGGGCGAATTGATGATCGTAACGTTATACGGTTTTCCGATGGAAGCGATGCCGATTATTTCGATGATTGGGACATTAGTCGATCCTCCGGCAACGATGATCAATGCTATTGGCGATAATGTGGCCAGTATGATTGTTGCGCGGATGTTGGGAGGAAAGGATTGGATGGAAAAAGGCGCATGAAAATTTTCAATCAATTATTTGTCTGTACTTTGTTTTGCTCAACTCTTTTAGGTTTAGTCCCATCGGCGCAGACGCAACCTGCGCAACAATCACAAATCCGCGAAATTGAAGGGCTGGTGCGAGTTGAGGATATTGATTCGACGATTGCTATTGATCTTCGTTATGCCACGGAGAATAATTTTACCGGGAAAAAAATTTATCCTGTCAGTGTTTGTGTCCTCCGTAAAGAAACCGCACAAAAATTAGCAGCAGCGAATGCGGAATTCAAAAAAGATGGTTATCGTATCAAAATTTGGGATGCGTACCGGCCGCCTTATGTTCAGAAAATTTTTTGGAATTTGGTACCCGATGATCGTTATGTGGCCGATCCTAACAAGGGCGGTTCAAAGCACAATCGTGGCGGTGCGGTGGATTTGACGCTGGTGGATTCAAACGGTCAAGAATTAGAGATGCCCTCGGGATTTGATGACTTTTCCGAAAAAGCCTCCCCAAGTAATTCATCGATGTCCCTCCAAGCTAGGAAAAATGTTGATTACTTGTCAAGTGTTTTGGTGAAACATGGATTTGTGCCTTATGAGCATGAATGGTGGCATTTTGATGATAGCGATTGGCGTAATTTCCAACTTGTTGATATTAAACTCGAAAGATTTTTGGATGATTTCCCGTTAATTTTACAGACATTGGAAAAAAATATAAAACAATCGATTATTGTTGAGCAAGTTTCTCCAGATAGTACAAAAGCACGTTTAAGTGCGTGGGAAAAGAAAGGAGAGGATTGGCTGCC
>JAHFGK010000005.1 GCA_023247475.1 Candidatus Omnitrophota bacterium | reverse complement strand
GGCAGAATCCGAATAGGCAATAATGTCAAAATTGGGGCTAACGCCGTTGTCTTGGAAGATATCCCGGATGGGGCAACGGTTGTCGGAATACCGGCTAAAATTGTGAGGCAAGGATAAATGGGAACGGGAATATTAGTAACGATTAAAAGTATCGCCCCCTTAGTCCTTTACGTTGTCGGAATCTGTTTTTTCTTGATGGCTTTAATTGGGAAACCTCGTTGGGCGTTTTTGTTGGTTGTCCTTTTATTACCTTTAAGAAACATTGTCGATCGACTGCAAGCATTTCCACTCGGCAATCAGTATATCGACATTTTGATTATAGGGATGCTTATCGGGTGGCCATTATCAGCTTTAACCCAGAGAATAAAATTGATGGAGAAGTCCCCGCTAAGTATCACATCCATTTTTCTTGTCATTTACACGTTTATCTCCCTCCAACTGGGGAATGAATATCTTAGAACTTTTAGTCATTTTGATGTCAGTGACCCACGCGTTCAGGATTGGAAGAATTTTTGTCTTTTACCCCTTTTATACTTTTTAACGTTTAATATTATTCTAGATAAAAAGTGGGTGTGGAGAACATTTACGGTGATGTGTTTTTCTATGGCGATCATGGCATATTATACGTTTAATCAAATAAGCTGGTACTCCGCTCTAGTATCACGAGTTAAGATTAATGGGACATTTCAATTCTTGGGACCTAATGAAGTGGCGGCGTTTTTAAATGAGTGTTCGATTATTCTGTTAAGTGTCTGGTTTTTCATGAAAAAGGGCCTTAATAAAACGCTACTGATACTGTTAATTTTGGCGAATCTTTATTGTTTGCTTTTCATTTATTCCCGAGGAGGGTATATTGCATTTGCCGTAGGACTGTTCTTTTTATTCGCTTTTAAGAAAAGGGTGTTGCTGGTTCCTTTGCTTCTCGCCGCTATTTTTTGGCAAATCGTTTTGCCCGAAAAGGCAATAGAACGTATCCAAGGCACAACCAATGTATATGGGGAATTGGATCTTTCCACAGAAAGAAGACTGGAGATGTGGACGGCGGGTATGCAAATATTTCAAGAGAATCCAATTGTGGGAGTGGGTTTCGGTGTTTTTCGAAATTTAGGGTTTAGTTTGAAAGATACCCATAATATCTATGTAAAAATTTTGGTTGAACAAGGAATAGTTGGATTAGTCGTCTTTCTATTGGTTGTACTCTGTTTTATTTACGAAGGGTCTCGTTTGTACCGCAAGGGTGACGATGACTTAAGCCGAGGATTAGGTTTAGGGCTAGCGATAAGTATTATTGTTTTGTTGGTCAATAATATTTTTGGTGATCGGTGGTCTTATTTAGAATTAAGTGCTTATCTGTGGATTTATGCTGGTTTAGCATCTAGACTCAGGGTCTTACCGAGTCAAGCTTATCAAGAGAAAATTTCTTTACAGAAAAATTCAAAAAAAATAAGAAAGTTAAAAATTATATAGGAAGTATGCGTAAATTTTAAAATGAAAGCTATCCTTGGAACTATTTTAAATGGGTATCATTCTTTATTACATCTATTGAGTAACAGCAAAGGCGTTAACATTCTTATGTATCACCGCATCAATGATGATTTCCCCCCCAGTGATCTTATTATTTCCATTAAAAAATTTTGGGAACAGATGAAGTATTTTAAAAAGTATTGTGACGTTGTTGGGATAGAAGAATTGTGTCATATGTTTGAGAATAAAGGGATGAGGTGTAGAAGACGACCACAGGTGGTCATAACGATCGATGATGGTTATCGAGATAATTACCTTAACGCTTATCCGATTCTTAGGGAATTTAATTTACCGGCGACCATTTTTTTAGCAACCGGGTTTATTGGGACAGATAAAAGGATGCTGCGCTACGAACACATGCCGGTACCGGATATGCTGAGCTGGGAAGAAGTTAAAATCATGAAGGAGAATAACATAACTTTTGGTCCGCATACCACCTCTCATCCGCATTTGTGCGAATTAAATTATACTGAGCAAAGGGTTGAAATTGAAAGTAGCATGCATACGCTTTACCAACAATTATCCCAAGAGATTGCTAAATCCGTTTTTTGTTATCCTTATGGGGAATATAATGAGGATACACTAAAAATCATGAAAGAATTACGAATAAAAATTGCTTTAACCACTAATTATGGAATTAATTGTCCGCACGAAAATCCTATCGAATTAAAAAGAATCTCTGCCGATGGAAGAGATGGCCGTACTGATTTTATGCGAAAATTAGCACCGGATATTGTAATGGATTCCAGTGGAGAAAACAGATCCTAAAGGAAAAGATCAAAAAAGGATTGTATGCAGACTGTATCTAAAAAGGTAAATATCGTTTTGCTCACGGATTGTCTTGCCGATCTGGCTGGTGGGGCGGAGAAACAGATTTTTGAACTGGCCAAGAGATTGGATAAAAACAGATACAATGTCCTGGTAGTCAGTCTAGATTGTGTCGGAAAGGCTTCCAGTCAGTTGATCGAGTCGATTGGTTGTCGATTAATTATTTTTAGAGTAGTTCGGGTCTACGGATTTTCCGGCCTAAGGCAAGGTTTACAATTCTTAAAGTTCCTCAAACAGGAGAAAGTAGACATGGTGATGACTTATCATTTCAGTTCGGATATGTGGGGAACATTTTGGTCACGGTTAGCCGGTGTCCCGGTCATCCTGTCGAATCGACGAGATATGGGATTTTGGCGTATGAGCTGGCATGTCGCTGCGTACCGAATCGTTAATCGATGGGTTAAGAAAATCGTGGTGGTTTCTGAATCCGTAAAGAACATGGTGATAGCAACCGAGCACGTTGCACAAGAAAAGATTGAGGTGATTTATAACGGGGTGGAGCTTTCACCAGTCACCAGTCTCAAAAGGGAATTAGAAATTAAAGATGATGAGATTGTAATTATGCATGTCGCGAATTTAAAACCGGTGAAAGGCCATACTTATTTTTTACAAGCCGTGGCTCAAATAATCAACGAATATCCTAAGATAAAAATAGTATTAATTGGTAAAGATGAATTCAACGGGGCCATCCAAAAACAGGCTAAGGAATTGGGAATTGAAGACAAAATTATTTTTCTCGGCCAAAGAAATGATGTCGGGCGCTTATTATCCGCCGCGGATATTTGTGTCTTACCATCCGTAAGTGAAGGAATGTCGAATGCGATTTTAGAATATATGGCCGCGGGTAAACCGGTGATTGCAACTCGTGTGGGTGGAAATCCCGAGTTAGTTCAAGAAGGATTTAATGGTCTATTAGTGGCCCAAGAAAATGTTGGAGAATTAAAAAATGCTTTAATTATTCTTATTAAAGATGAAAATAAACGAAAAGAGATGGGATCAAATGGATTCAAGAGAGCACAAGAATATTTTTCCATGAATCAAATGGTAGTGTCCTATGACAAATTGTTCACTAATTCTTTGAGACCAAAGACAGTGAAATTATTGCATCTAGTCAGTAGTGGCGGACTTTTCGGGGCAGAGAGGGTCATTTTAAATTTAGCTGGTCATAATAATAATGGTACGGTTCCAATTGTGGGAGCGTTAAGGAATTATCATAATCCACACCTCGAAATTATTGAGGAAGCCAGAAAGATGGGATTAAGAACGGTTATTTTTAATTCATACGGCCAGTTTGACTTAGGAACTGTCGGGAGAGTAACAAAATTCCTCAAAGACAACGATATTGATATTATCCACACCCATAATTACAAGTCTGATATTATTGGTTTTTTGGCATCGAGATTAGCCAACAAAAAGTGGATTGCCACAAACCATGTTTGGCATAACACGGATGCAAAGCTTAAGATTTATGAAAGGATGGATGCTTTTGTCCTAAAATTTGCACATAAAGTTTTAACTGTCTCTGATGAAATAAAAAATGACTTAATCACGAAACGGATTAACAACGATAAAGTAAAAGTCATTTATAATGGGATTGATATATCTTTATTCGATAATCGATCAACTAGCGATGACTATAAACATTCTTTCGGTATTAAAAATAATGATATTGTCGTTGCCATTGTGGGTCGACTGAGTAAAGAGAAGGGGCATCATATATTCTTAAGGGCAGCGAAAGAAGTCAGCACAAGAAGAGGTGATATTAAATTTTTAATCGTTGGGGACGGACCTCTTAAAGAAATCCTTGCGTCAGAAGTGAAAAATAATAATTTAACCGATAAAGTGGTTTTTACCGGGGTTCGGAATGATATGCCCCAGGTTTATTCAATATGCGATATCTTGGTGAATTCTTCGTTCATCGAAGGACTCCCGATAACCATTTTGGAGGCGATGGCCTCCAAAGTTTGTATCATCGCGACACGTGTAGGCGCCGTGCCGCAAGTCATTCGACAGGGTGAGAATGGAATTTTATTAGATCCCGGTGATGATGCTGGCTTAACCAGAGAGATTTGTGCTTTAATCGATAGACCGGAGTTGCGTAACATGTTAGCTGACCAAGCGCACAGGGATGTGTGTGAACATTTTAGTGTCATGAGTATGGTCAAGCATTATTCAGAAATTTATAAAGAAGTCTTGGGTTCTGAGTAATGGAAATTTATGGACGAGAAATCGTTGAATACTCATCCTTTGATGTCAGAATGAAACTTAACCAACTTGACTAGGTTCGGTACAGTATGTTATACTTCACTTGGTAATAAAAATATCAACCCAGTCTGGTTGATCAAGGCAAACCCGGGGTAACCCGGGGACGCAAAGCTAGAGGGCCCCAGTCGCATCTTTGCAGAATGCAAAAAGCGGGGTAGCCAGTTGCCAAACAGGAGGGTTAACATGCATGTACCTATTTTCCAAAATTGTAAAAGGAGAATAGGTTTTTTTTATTTTAGGAGAATTAATGGCAAAGATATTACGGATAGAAATACGAAAAAGAGAGGGGCTATGAGAGAGAAAATTTTAATGAGGACACTGATCGCATGGGTGTTCATAGGTTTTGTTTTGGTGAATTCCTCATACGCCACTACATATTATGTGAGAACAGATGGTGGGACAACCACACAATGCACGGGAACGACGGATGCTCCTTACCCTGGGTCAGGCACAGGACAGGTTTGTGCCTTTAATCATCCCTTTTGGGTTATTTCAACATCGGGGGCCCCAACAAAGATGTCAGGGGGTGACACGCTCATTATAGGCCCTGGCGAATATATGATGGGTTTTGGAGCGCCCAACACAGCAGCATGTTCTAAATCTTTTCCTTGGGCTTGTCATATGAGATCAGTCCCTTCTGGTTCCGATGCGAGTCATCCAACGAGAATTTTAGGAAAAGGTTGGGACACAGGATGCACAAACAGACCCCAATTGTGGGGAACGGAAAGAGCAGCGGATATTATCGAGTTGAAGGGAAGCAGTAATGTTGAAATTCAATGTTTAGATGTGACCGATCACTCCAGTTGCATGGAATTTGGCCCGGATATAGCAACGCTATGCAATCGTAATACTTACCCCTTTGGTCCCTGGGCTTCCTTTGGAATAGCGGCATCCGATAGTAAAAATGTTTTATTGAAAAATGTCAGTGTGCATGGTTTACATAGTGGTATTGTCGCTGGTCGATTAACGGATTGGACATTGGAGAATGTAGATATCTTACGCAATTCCTTTGTAGGTTGGGATGGTGATATTGGTGCGACTGTCTCTTCAAATTCCGGGACTATCACATTTAATAACGTAAAAATTCAATTCAGTGGTTGTGGGGAAATTTATCCTTATCTTCAACCCCATCATTGTTATAGTCAAGATCAAGGCGGGTATGGGGACGGCCTAGGAACGGCTAAGACAGGTGCAAATTGGGTATTGATTAATTCTAACATTAGCCATAATGTTTCTGATGGCCTTGATTTGTTATATCACGATGGTAGTGGAACAGTGACGATTAAACAATCACGGTTTGAAGGCAACGCCGGCAATCAAGTCAAAATAGCTGCCCCTGCTGTTATTGAGAATTCAATCCTTGTCGGAAATTGCGCTTATTTTAAAGATCAACCCTTTACGTCAACGACCAGTACGAGTTTTCAATCCACCGCGTTTAACAATTGTCGAGCGGGTGGGGATCCGTTGCATCTTGCGTTTCACCCCAGTATGACAGCCACGGTATATAATTCGACAATCACAAGTAACGGAGATACGATTGTTAGTTCGGTTGGCTCAAGTTGTAATGGAACGGAAAAAATTACCTCTAGAAACAATATTTATCTTGGTGGGGCAGAATTTAATACGGCTGGGGCTGATATAGCCGATTTATATTATGCGGCAGGCGCCGGTGGTAATGGTGATGGGCCTTGTGGTAATATCCCCTTTGATGATGATTACTCTATTATTTGGGGAACAAAATTTTTGAAAACGGATTGTGCAGGTCTTCATTCGAAATGCCAAGATCCTCAATTGGTGGGACCGATCGTCAAGTATTATAATGGCAATGAGTACAATCTCTACTTACAATCCTCAAGTCCAGCGAGAAATGCAGCCACGATTTTATCAGGAGTAGCCTCGGTAGATTTTAATGGTTTTGATCGAGGCAATCAGTGGGATATTGGGGCATTAGAGTATGGCTCAGTTCCTACGACACCGACAACTTCATTGTCCTTAGCATCACCAGGATCCTCATCTTCGACAACATCGGGCTCGTTATCAACAAGCTTAGCCTCTTCGTCAACATCAAGTTCATCGACAACGACTAGTTCAACTTCAACAACGACATCACCAGTATCCGGTTCCTCAACAACGGGAACTATTTCAACATCTTCAGGGACTTTATCAGGGACAGGGACTTCCTCTCCTGGTTCTGGATCATCGATAGGATCTTCGTCAGGATCGGGTTCTTCTTCACCAACACCGGGATCATCGACAGGCTCCGCCATTACATCACCAAGTTTGATTTCAACGACATCAGGGACGGGGACATCATCATCGGGCACATCAACATCATCGAGTACGTCAACCACCAGTGCTCCAAAGACAACAACATCATCAACACCATCATCGGGGGGGACTACATCATCGGGATCTTCATCCGCAACATCAGTCTCGACTCCTACTCAAGTAGCATCCCCAACACCAGTCGCATCACCGATACCAGTTGCATCACCAACACCAGCCGTTTCTCGAACACCTGTTTCACTGCCCGTACCAGTGGTACCATTGGCACCAGTAGCATCACCAATACCCGTCGCTTCACCGACCCCAGTGGCTTCGCCAGCTCCAGTTGCACCATCAACACAAACAACATCCTTGACATCACAATTGGGTAAGACAAGTTCACCGAAAGGATCATCATCTTCAACGTCGGCAGTATTACCCACAGTTGTTGCATCACCAACACCAGCAGCGTCAGCAAGACCAGTAGCACCTCAAATTCCAGTTGCGTCACCAACACAAGTGGCATCCTCTACACCGAATTTAAATAGACCGAGTTCATCAGGTTCAACAGCGTCATCATCTACCGCTGTAACATCACCGATAGCCGTGGCATCACCGACAAATGTAGCGTCACCGAACCCGGTAACACCACCAATACCAGTTGCCCCACCAGCACCAGTTGCATCACCAGAGCAAACAGTTACATTGGCGCAGGCAAATTTATCTAGAAGAATGACGACAACAGCATCCCAGGCAACATCTCAGACACAGATTGCATTGGATACTTCAGAGACATTAGGGACAACATCAGAATCAAAAACCATAGCAGAGCAAGATAAAACTCAAGGGGGTGGAATATCTGCCACAACAATTCGCACGAAAGAAGGTGAGAAAAGGGAAACTCAAAAGTTAAGTTTTTGGGACAGAATTAAACGAACTTATAATAACTTAAGTACAAAAGTCAGAGAAACAATTCATAAAGTGTTTAAGGGCAAGAAGACCGAAGCACATAAATAAAAGAAATGAAGGGGAATAGTTGCCTTGAATGGAGGTAGGAGCGATGATTTATAGAATGATAATTTTGAGAATGATAGCGTTCATTATTTTTTGTTTTGTTCTGATAGGGCCCTCATACGCTACGACTTATTATGTTCGAACAGACGGTGGAACAGTAACTCAATGTACGGGGACAACTGATGCCCCTTATCCCGGATCAGGCACAGGACAGGCTTGCGCATTTAATCATCCTTTTTGGGCCATTTCAGTATCTGGTGCCCCGACAAAGATGGTGGGGGGAGACACCGTTATCATAAGCCCGGGAGAATATATGATGGGCTATGGAGCACCGAATACAGGACCATGTTCCAGTTCTTGGCCTTGGGATTGCCATATGCGATCTATTCCTTCCGGTCCAGATGCTACTCATCCTACGAGAATCCTTGGAAAAGGATGGGATACAGGATGCATTAGTAGACCCCAACTTTGGGGTACGGAAAGAGCTGCGGATATCGTTGACTTACGCGGAAGCAGTAATGTCCAAATTCAATGTCTAGATGTCACGGATCATTCTAGTTGTATGGAATTTGGTCCTGATTATGCAACGTTATGTAATCGGACGAGCTACCCCTATGGTCATTGGGCATCCATTGGGATAGCGGCATCCGATAGTAAAAATGTTTTATTAAAAAATGTCAGTGTTCATGGTCTCCATAGTGGTATTGACGCTGGTCGTTTGACGGACTGGACGTTAGAGAATGTGGATATTATTCGAAATTCTTTTGTTGGTTGGGATGGGGACATTGGATCTACTGTCTCTTCCAACTCAGGGACAATAATCTTCAATAATGTGAGAATACAATTTAACGGTTGTGGAGAAACCTATCCTGATCTTCAACCCCATCATTGTTATAGTCAAGATCAAGGTGGATATGGAGATGGTTTAGGAACGGCTAAGACCGGTGCAAATTGGGTATTTAATAATTGTAACTTTAGTCATAATACTTCCGATGGACTCGATTTGTTATACCATGATGGGACAGGAACAATCACCATTACGCAATCGAGATTTGAAGGTAATGCGGGAAATCAAGTCAAGGTCGCAGCCCCAACCGTTATTGAGGATTCATTCCTGGTAGGGAATTGTGCTTATTTTTATGGGCAACCATTTACAGCAACCACAAATACAAGTGGTCAACCCACGGCCTTTAATAATTGCCGGGCGGGGGGAAATTCTACTTATCTTTCCTTTAAAGCAGGCATGACCGTTAGTATTTATGATTCTACGTTGACAAGTAATGGGGATGTGATTGTGGCCTCCGGTGGTTCGACTTGTAATGGAACGGAAAAAGTTACCTCCAGAAACAATATTTATTTAGGTGGAGCAGAATTTAATACGGGTGGAGCTGATATATCCGATTTATACTTTGCTGCAGGAGCAACCGGTAATGGTGATGGGTCCTGTGGAACTTTATCCCTTGATGATGACTATTCTCTGATCTGGGGAACGAAATTCTTGTCGACGGATTGCACAGGGGCTCATTCGAAATGCCAAGATCCCAAATTTGTGGGACCAATCGTGAAGTATTATAATGGGAACGAATACAATCTTTATTTACAATCCATAAGCCCAGCTATTAATGAGGCAACGATATTAAATGGTGTAGCTCCGTATGACTTTAATGATTATTATAGAGGAACGGCATGGGATGGTGGGGCATTAGAGTATGGTTCGATCCCTACAGCTCCTCCTCCGTCTACGACATTACCACCGCCACCAACGACAACCGTAGCACCAATTACGACGACAACAACGACTACCACAACCGTAGCACCACCAATTACAACTACAACGATTACAACCATAGCGCCAACGACCACAACCACTACGACAACTCCTCCGCCTCGCCAAGGGAAAGGTTGGTGGAAACACCATAATTAAATAAAAATTGAATATTCTTTGAATAGATTATAATATTAGGGTCACCTGGCTGATTGACTAGGAGTTTTCTATCATGTGGCTAGGATGACCCTTCTTTTTTGGGTTGCTATACCACTGGTGGCAGAAACGAATTTGAGATTTGTATTCGGATACTAACAAAATGTATATTCCTGCTTTTCCAACATTTTCCCTATTTGATCTTTTCCAAGGAGGAGAAAATCAGATAAATTTTCCTCCTCTCAATACAGCCAATACGTATTATTATTTTCGTGGGGCGAATGCCATTTTTAATGGTATAAAAATGTTGAATTTGGATTCCGAGGAAAATATCCTTATGCCGGCTTATCATGATGGGATGGAAGTAGAAGCAATTTTAGCAGCAGGAGTCAAAGTCAAATTTTACAATGTAACAGAAAAACTAGAAGTCGATTTGGATGATATTAACCGCAGGATTGATGGAAAGACAAAAGTGCTTTTTATTGCTCATTATTTCGGATTCCCCCAACCTCTGCCAGACATTAAAAAATTTTGCGAAGAAAAACGGCTCTACTTAATTGAAAATTGTTCCCAGGCTTTGTATAGCCGTTTTCAAGACAGGTTGTTGGGTCGACTTGGAGATATTAGTATTTTTAGCTTCCATAAAAGTCTACCGACTCCAGATGGGGGAGCCCTTATTGTCAACAGGGACGGAGTTCGGATTATCACCACTGTTGAAAAACCGCGTTTCCTAATGGTGGCACGAGAAGTGGCTTTAATTCTTCTGGAGCGTCTAAGAACGTTTTCGGAAGAGTGTTTTCAAATGTTAGATTGGACCTTTATTAAACCAACCAATTTTCTATGGAGAGTACTTAAAAGAACTCCTAAGGGATCCTTTATGGTAAGAGCATCGATGACAAGTGATTTTGATACTAAACAAGCTTTGATGGGGATGTCGGAGCTGTCGATGCGGATTATTAAAAAAGCTGATGTTCGGGATATCATTAATAAACGTAGAGATAATTTTCAGTTTTTATTAGCAAGGCTAAACAACACACCATCCATAAGATTGTTTTATCGCACTTTGCCCATGGGAGTTTGTCCTTTATTTTTGCCAATTTTGGTTGATAACCGGGATCGTCTGCACAATAGATTGAAGGAAAGAGGAATAGAAACATTTGTGTTTGGGAGGGAACCCCATCCGTCATTACCTAAATCACAATTCCCATTTGTCGAAATGTGTTCCAATCAAAATTTATGTTTGCCGATTCATCAAGATTTGGAACGAACTCATTTGGCGTATATAATCAGAATGATTAAAGTTGAAATGGAATCGGTGGGAAAATTAGAAGTTGATGAGTTGTTGAGTTCATAAGTTGTATTTCCAAGGAGAACTGCAAATATGTACCAAGGATTTTAAACAATGAAGATTCTTTTTTTAGCCCCCCGATTACCTTTGCCTGCTGACACAGGCGGAAAAATTAGGACCCTCAATATTCTAAAACAATTGATGAAATGGGCGGAAGTGCATTTGGTCTGCTTTTCATTTGAAAAGGAAGATATTGAGTGGGCGAGGGGATTAGAAATGATGGGCGTGAATGCGTCACTTGTTCCCCTTAAAGAAGCAACACTAATCAGTAAAGTTAACAATATTTTAGTAAGTCTTCTCCCGCATTCCATTAGCAAATATTATTCGAAACAAATGCAAGACGTTTTACTCCCTCTGATTCATTCCACCAGATTCGATGCCGTTCATATCGATCATCTTCACCTGGCTCAATATCAAGACTGTTTGAGTGACCTTCCGTGTGTTTTGGATGAGCACAATGTGGAATATAAAATTCTTGAACGTTGCACCGAGGTAGAGAAATCATTCATTAAGAGAAAGATTTTTTTAAATCAAGCCAAGAAAATGAAGCAATTTGAAGCGATGAAAGTCAAAGAAATTGATCAGTGTTTAGCGGTCTCCGCATATGATAAAGAAATTTTGAACAGGTTAGTTGACGGTCAAACGCCGATCGCGGTGATTCCCAATGGGGTGGATACGGAATACTTTAGTGCCCCAGAACCCCAGCGCTCCAGCGACCCAGAAAAAAGGAATGGGCCCCTGGGACACTGGGATTCTGGGGGACCACACGAGTCCTTAGTTTTTACTGGATCTCTCGATTGGCTTCCTAATGAAGATGCGGTTTTGTTTTTCTGTAAAGAGATTCTACCGTTAATCTGGCAAAAGAAAAGTGATGTAAAATTTTACGTGGTGGGAAAGGGGGCATCAAGGGCGATCATGAATTTGGCTGCGCAGGATCCGCGCATTGTTGTCACCGGTCGGGTCGATGATGTCCGTCCGTTCATATCGCAGGCGAAGGTTTTTGTTGTCCCAATTCGAGTCGGTGGGGGGACCCGCCTTAAAATTCTGGAAGCGATGGCCATGGAAAGGGCGATTGTATCGACGACTCTTGGTGCCGAAGGAATTGCATATACCGAAGGAAAAGACATTTTATTGGCGGATCAACCGCAGGATTTTGCCGATAAAGTCATTGCCTTATCCAACGATTCTGAAACAACAGCACAAATGGTAAAATCAGCGAGAAAACTTGTTTGCGCTCTCTATGATTGGAATATTATCGGAGAGAAATTACATAAAATTTATGAGGAAATTATCCGTGGCTAAAAAAAATAAAGACAGGATTGGATTTTTGCTCGCAGGGATATTAACTGGTTTTGCCGTGACTGGAATAGGCGTATACATCTTTTATAACAACAAAAAATATTTAGAAGAAGTAAAACAAACTACACGTTACGACGTAAAAGCGCCGACAGTACCTTCCAAGGAAGGGTTCCAAATTTTTATTGTTTCCAGTTTGGATAAAATTTTTAAAGATGGTAAGACTTTGCTTAAACCAAATTTTTCTGAATTGGCCAATTTATCATCGGCCAAGAATGAGTACGAGTCATTTCAAGTAGTGGTGAAAAGTGGCCAAGAGGCTTTAAAATCGGTTCAGCCTGAGATTTCTGATTTAATTAATGCAGAAACAGGAGCGAAAATCGATAAAGGCAATTTAACCTGGCGCGTCGTTGGATATGTGCCAACTAAAAAACCTTATTATCCGGTTAAGTATGTCGGTTTTTGGCCTGACCCTTTGCTTCCTTTCAATAATATGGATATTCAGCCCAATGTGACTCAGCCATTTTGGGTGACAGTTTATGTACCTAAAGATGTTGTTCCCGGAAATTATCAAGGAACCATTATCGTTACTTTCGAAGGAACTCACTCGCGAGAAATTCCCATTAAGCTTCATGTGTATGATTTTATTTTACCTTTGGAAAGCCATTTAAAAACAGCCTTTGATTTTTATGGGCATGTGACCCACAGCCGTTATCCTCAAGAAGGAAACGAATCACAAGAAACTTACCAAAGTCGGATCAATAAATTGAATGACAAATTTATCATTGAAATGCTCAAATATCGAATGAATCCTATTCTCAATATTGATCCGACTTCGGAAAGTGATTTGGGAAGGGTTGACCGTTATCGTGTGTTTGGTTTAAATAATTTTGCGATTGGGAAAATAGGAGGAACGTTTAACAATAACTGGCCCAAAAATGATCGAGAAATTGAAAATTTATTTGATCTCTATCGAACCTATGGAGAAATGTTAAAGCTCAATAGGATGTTACAGCACACCTATATTTATACATGGGATGAAGGAGAGATGGGTAATTCATGGGTGGCGAAGATTTCTTCTATGATTCATCGAGCCTACCCGGGCTTAAAGAATATGGTCTGTTATCAAGGGATTTGGGATCCGGATCAAGACCCACAATGGCTTAAGGATATTGATATCTGGACTTTTCAAATTGATAAATTTAATGAAAACAAAATCGCAAAGTTGAAATCAGCAGGCAAAGAAATTTGGATGTATATTTCTGGTCCCGGAGGCACAGGCAGTCCGAATTTGGCCATTGACTTTGATTCGATGGATTACCGTATTATTCCCTGGATGTGCTGGAAATATGACATTAAGGGATTTTTATATTGGTGCGTCAACTGGTGGCCTTTAGTAAATCCGTTTAAGAGTGCCGCCAACACGAAGTGGGAGCAAAATGGCAATGGCCTTTTATTTTATCCGGGAGCCAATGGCCCGCTTGATTCCTTACGAACAGAAGTTTTTCGCGACGGCATGGAGGATTATGAATATTTTTATTTGCTTAAAGAAGGAAGACAATCATTGTTGAGCAAGACATTCGTTGGTGAAGAGGAAAGCAAGGCAAAAGGATTATTGAGAAAGAGTGAACAGTTATTGGAAATTGATCAATCCATCGTGAATTCCATTTTTGAATTTACTAAAAATGAAAAAATCCTAAAAGATCGTCGGAATGATATCGCTCAAACTATTGTGGAAATAAATAAATTATTAACCGCTCCAGGCCATTGAGGGGGGTAAATTTTTAGATGAAAGGTTCAAACTATCAATTGAAATTTTTTATCATTGGATTTTTTATTGGTATATTGATAGCGTTGATCGGGGGGGTATGTTTGTATAAGGTGGCGAAAGGCCACAATCATTTGAAATTGAGGCAAATTGTTTCTCGGATTAAAAAGATCCACGTTAAGTTTAATTTTATGCCTTTTCAGAAATATACTCCGTGGGTCGAAGATTTTTCAAAATCGATCACGGTAAAGAATGGAAAAAGTTTCGGGAAATATGGGCAGTTGACATTTGAATTGTATCATGGCGGAACTTTTCTCATAGACGGTCAATCTAATTTTTCCTGGCAGAAATCAGATCATTATGGAGATGTGGCCATCATCCGTTCAACGCGGGCTTTACCGAAAACTTATAAAATCCGCGTCGTGGTGGGAGATATTGATTATGATTTGGACAAAATAGCGGGATTGCCAAAAGATCCCCAGTATCCGGAAGGGCCCCAAAATGAAAATGGCTGTTATCTTGTCGCGATCACGGACGAAGAACCGTCCGGTCATCACACGAACATCTGGTGGCATCAGCATCGAAAGGTTGTGATAGACGTGGATAATAATGTTTGGGGACATGGGATGCCGCATCCGATTTTTATGGTATACTTTAATGAGAATAATAAGTTGGTGGCGTTCGATGGCGAAACCAAGCGATGGCAATCCGAATGGAAGAAAGCGGCCACTTATAATCCCCAAAGCTGGTATCGTGCCGAAATCGAAAAAACGAATCGTCAATTTATCTTGCGCATTTACGATGAGAAAGATAATTTAGTAAGAGAAGCGAGGGTCGATCTTAAAAATATTTGGAATGAAGACGAGAATCACAAAGATTATTTTGTCGTCGGTGATCCGCACGAGAATTATTACCAAGGATCAATGAAGCTCAAGTCGATTGCGATGACTATGGCGAAATAGGAGAAGGGAATGATTAATCGGAAAGGAGATATAGAGAATATGAAAAGATTATATTTTATTTTTTTATTTTTTCTGTTAGCGTTCCCGTCTATGGGGAGGAGCGCGACAGCTGAAAAGGCATTTGAAAGGAATTCCGGTTCAGAAGGAATTCTGATGATTCCTTCGGGTTTAGTGAAACCGTGTTCGGGTGAACATCAGAATGGAATTCACAAACAGTACTATGCGACTGGCCAAGTTTATGATGAAACCTCCTGTGTGGATGGGAAAAAACACGGCACTTCCAAGATTTATACAAAAGAGGGAAGGCTTTGGGTGATCAGAAATTTTAACAAAGATAAACTCGATGGGATCGTTAGATATTATGATAAAGATGGGCAGATCGCTGGTGAGGAATTTTATGTCAATAATGCACTGATTAGTTCGACCAACAAGAATTTAGCTTCCCCCCCAAAGACCCAAAGTGAGACAAAATCTCTCCAACCCACTTCAATTCAAAACAAGAAAGATACGTTTCACTTGGGGGATAATGTTCAGGCGATTGATTTTAAAAAAGATTTTTAAGAAAAGCGTCAACAAAAACAACTATAACCACGATTATGAATAGGAAAATAAAATGAGAAAAATATTTTTGCAACGTTTATCGCAAATCATTTTTATTGTTTGTTTTCAGACTTTAGCTTTCTCAACTGCTTTTGGAGCAACTAATTATCGCACCGAAGTCATAGTCAAAGTTGATGTCCCTCCTGCTGGGGGGCTTGGCCGAGGACTTTCCATTAATGACCAGGGCAAGATTGCTTTTATCTCCTATGCGACCTGGTCAAGAGGTAAAGTTATTATCGTCAATAATGGCGTGCTGGAACGAATATTCCCATCACTTGAGCCTTTCACAATACAGGAATTTGTCCAGATCAATAATTCCGATCAAGTCATCTTTCACGATGCCTCGGATGATGGGTTAGTTACCAATGTCATAAGATTGGATACGGCTGATTCCGGAGAGGTCATCGCCATCGGTTCACGGACGCCGAGACTCCAAGGACATTTTGATGAGGTTTTACCGTGGGCAACGCTTAATGATAACGGGAGAGGTGTCATTAGCGCAATCCGCAATATTGATCACACGGTATTAGCGACACGAGTCGGTGGGGTAGGAGACCATAATGTTTCGGATTTTTTACTGGGATTACCAGAATTATTTCCGATGGTTTCTAATGATAATCGAACGGTTGTCCGAATGGGGGGAGATCAAACGGCACCAATCGTCCTTTGGTTGGATAGTAATACAGTTAATCTTGCGCTTCCCGAAGATTTTAACGCGATGGGGCAGAAGCCAGGAATTAGTGATGACGGTCAGGTCATGGCTTTCCTGGCCAAAGATAAGAATAATGACGCAGCTGTACATGCTAGTTTTGTTGATCAATTGCCGGGTGTGACTTTTCCAGTTACGGATATTTCTGACAATAGTAATATCGATCTTCGGGTGGGAATTAATCATTCACCGAGCGGAAAGAATTTTGAATATACGGTTGCTTATTTGGCGAATAGTTCAACCAATGGTCGACTTGGGCTATACGCTATCGATGTTGATGTCTCTGATCGAAATGCCCCGCAAATTTCCCAGCCAGTTTTGATCACCGAAGTTGGAAAGAGTATAGACCCATTGCCTGGGACTCTTCAGGATATTTCGGTCTATGATCCGATTAATAACCAAGGGCAAATCGCTTTTTGGGCCCGTACTGAGTCATCCCAGGCAATAGTCCGGGCAACGCCGGTTATCCCGGAATTTATTCGGTCAGATTCTAACGGAGATGGGGCTACCAACATTGCCGATGTCCTCGCTACACTGAACTATCTTTTTCTTCGTCAACCCTCAGTCAAGTGCGTTGAGGCCGCCGATGCCAATGATGATGGAGAGGTCGATATTTCCGATCCCGTTTACACTTTGTTTTATCTTTTTGCGGGTGGTAAGCAACCACGAGCGCCATTTCCTAATCAAGGACCAGATCCCACACCAGATAATTTGGGCTGTACCAACTAAAATTCATTATGCTGAGTGAAAAAAGTCCTGTCATTTTGATGTATCATGGGATCGTTGCTGATCATTCTTTTATTCCCCACGAACGGGAGATAGGGGCCGAGTTGTATGATGTCTTTTCACAAAATTTTGAAAGCCAAATGAGCTGGCTAAAGGATCGGAGTTATAAGGTAATAATATATTCAGGAGACTCAGAAAGATACGCTGAAAAAGAGATCGTCATTACCTTTGATGATGGCGAGAGAAATAACTTCGAAAACGCATTTCCAGTCCTTAATAGATTTAAATTTCTCGCCTATTTCTTTGTCACAATTAATCGTATCAATAAACCAGGCTATATGAATTGGGAACAGTTGATGGAACTGCGTGATGCAGGAATGTTGATAGGATCCCATGGTTTGAGTCACGAGATTTTAACGACCTTGAAGCAAAAGCATATTGAAAGAGAATTGATAGAATCAAAGGCCATCTTAGAAATGAATCTTAAGATTGCTGTAGATACCTTCTCTGTTCCTCGAGGATTTTACGATCAAAATATACTTACGCTCGCTAAAGAGGCAGGATATAAAAAGGTATTTGTTTCTGATAAAAAAGATCGAGATGATTTTTGCCTAGGGCGAATTGCCGTCAAAAAAAATTGGGATTTGAAGAGATTTGAGTTGGCGCTGCAGGGCAATGTCCCATTGAATGAGTCACTGACGAATTCGGTAAAAGGGTTCGCCAAAAAGATTTTAGGCGGTAAAGGGTATGATCAATTGCGGAATCGTTTATTGAAGTAAAAGAAATGAAAACTATCTTTTGGATACTTCTATTTTTAATCATTTATTGTTATTTTGGTTATCCGTTGATCTTAAGCGGAATGGCGCAATGGAGGGCAAAACCAGTTCGTAAATCTGCTTTTGAGCCGACTGTTTCGATAGTTCTTTCGTTACATAATGAAGAGGATGTCATTGAAGGGAAGATCAAAAATTTTTTGGCTTTAGATTATCCCCCCGATAGAATAGAAATTCTTATTGGTTCTGATGGTTCAACAGATCAGACGAATGATATCGTCAAAAGGTTTATGAATTCAAGAATCCATTTATTTGAACGAGACCAGAGAATGGGAAAGAGCATCACGATCAATGATTTGGTGCAGAAAGCAAAAAATGAGATTATTGTTTTTACCGACGCGCGGCAGATATTTGCGAAAGATGCTGTCAGGCAATTGGTAAATAATTTTGCTGATTCTACCATTGGTTGTGTTAGTGGGGAATTGATTTTTTTCAAAAAAGAAGGAGGGACCGCTCAGGGAATTAATTTGTATTGGAAGTATGAAAAATTGATTAGAAAAAATGAAAGTCAAATCCATTCTATGTTGGGAGCAACCGGTGCAATTTATGCCATTCGGCGTGAGTTATTTACCCAAGTGCCCGAGCGTGTGGTGCTGGATGACATGTATATTCCTCTCAAAGTTATTCAAAGAGCTTATCGCGCGATTTTCGACGAAGAAGCGAAAGCTTATGATCAAGTGGCAGATAGTCCCCGGGAAGAACATAGACGCAAAGCCAGAACCCTCTATGGGAATTATCAGATATTTTTTCTTTTCTCGGGGATGTTTATCCCCTTAAAAAGTCCGATTGCAATTCAGTTGTTTTCTCACAAATTTTTGCGCGTAGTTATCCCGTTTTTTTTAATTGTAATTTTTTTTATTAATTGGGCACTTAAGGATGAGCCGATTTTTGCTAAATTCTTTTTTCTTCAAATTTTTTTTTATCTTATGGCTATGCTGGGAGCCTTGGCAAGGAATCAAAAATATGGTATTCTAAGGCTCGTTTCGAAGGTATGTTTCGTGCCGTATGTTTTTTGTTTACTAAATTTTTCCGCTTTGATCGGTTTTTTAAGATTTTTAGGGGCCAAGCAAGAAATCACCTGGGAGAAAGCGCGGGGTAAGTGAAGTGAATGGTGCAGTGAATATAGGCAATAATTTTTTTGTACGCCATAAGAGGCAAGTTATTTTAGGTATCGTCTTTATTCTAACCTATTTTCCAACGCTTTTATGGATGTGGGATCGTTGGTTTGTTAGGGATTCCTATTATAGCCACGGCATTTTGATTCCTCTCGTAGTAGGATACCTCATTTGGTATAAAAGAAGAGATATCGTATCCACTCCTATTGAACCGTCCCCTTGGGGAGTGTGGTTAATTGTTTTAGGGCTCTGTATTCATATTTTGAGTTCCTTTTTCCGCGTTTACTTTTCTTCTAGTTTTTCCATGATGAT
Source organism: Candidatus Omnitrophota bacterium (assembly GCA_023247475.1). Classification (GTDB taxonomy): domain Bacteria; phylum Omnitrophota; class Gorgyraeia; order Zapsychrales; family JAHFGK01; genus JAHFGK01. The sequence goes on along the minus strand of JAHFGK010000005.1, from coordinate 15,386 downwards.
CGTTTTAGCCGGCATAATTCTTCACTTTTATGGAAAGACTGTTTTTAGAAAGGTTGCTTTTCCCGTTTGTTTCCTAATTTTTATGATGCCATTGCCCCTCGTCGTTGTTGTCAATATAAGCTTTAAATTAAAATTATTTGCTGCTCATCTTGCTGCTTTGATTCTCAATGCGATGGGTCTGCATGCTGTTCAGGAGGGAAGTATTATCAAAATGTCTCGTGCGTATGTGATTGTTGATGATGTCTGTAGTGGCTTACGGTCACTGATTTCCTTAATGGCATTGGGTAGTATCTTTGCTTATTGGATGAAGGGGTCAACGTTCAAACGCATTTTAGTTTTTTTATCAACGATTCCCATTGCTGTTGTGACCAATGTTTTTCGTGTTATAGTTTTGTCTTCTGTTAGTGAAATTTGGGGGCCTCGATATGCTATTGGTTTTCTTCATAATGCAACTGGGCTTTTGGTTTTCGGATTGGCTTTTATTTTGCTATATGGGATGGTGAAATTAATCGAATGAAAGAATCAGGTAAAAGTTACAAATTGATTTTGTTTCTTTTCATTCTGTCTGGGGTCATTTCCTGGACTCTTTATTTTAAAGTCTATCAGCAGAAAGATACCATTGATATTAATCAATTCCCTAAAACGATAGGGGATTGGACATCCCAGGATTTATTGATTACTGATCAGGAATATGCCATTCTAGAAACAAGAAATGCTTTTGCGCGAAGATATTTTACCCCCTATGGTAAAGAAGTTTATTTATTGATTGTGTATTCACAGAATAACCGGAAGGTATCCCATCCCCCTGAGATATGTTATACCGGCAGTGGCGTGACCATTTTAGGAAACTATCGTGACAGCTTCAATGTTAATACGAACAGTTCGCAACCCTTGGTTGTCAATGTCAATAAGTTACTTCTAGAGCAGCGAGATTTACGACAAATATCATTTTATTGGTTTAAGGTTGGGAATTCTTTTACAACCAATTATTGGCAACAACAAGGTTTAATTGCTTTGAAAACTTTTTTTGGCAAATCTGCAAGTAGCGCTTTAATTCGAGTTTCCATTACTATCAAGGATTCTGAACAAAAGGCGTTAAGTGATCTTAAAGAATTCAGCCAGCAAATTATGCCGTTTTTGTTAACCTACCTTCTTTAGAAATTTCATGTTTTCCTTCCTATTCATATTCACGCAAAACTCCTAATATATAGTAAATTAGTATTATTTACTTGTTAATAATTTAGACAAGTTTAATAATTTCGACATTAACTTGACAATGATTGTCTAATATTGTCTAGGACTGTCATATAATGTCATCATAAATTTGCAATTTTAATAAAATATAAATCATTTATTATCAAGTAGTTACATAAATATTAAAAAATACAATTAGAGTTAAAAAGTTGGCATAGAACTTGCTTATTAATCAATGTTGGAATCGAAAGGGATTCTAAAGTATGAAAAAACCAGAAAGGCATGCGAAAAATTTATATCTTATTATCTTGTTTAGCCTTTTGAGTTGGTTTGTTATTTCTACTGCACAGGCCGCTTCGACCATATTTGATTTTCCTGGTAATGATCAACAAGATAATTTTAAAATTTCGAACGTTAATTTAAAATCTTCGGAAACTTCGAAAGCACGAGCACCGGAACCATCGACAATGGCTCTTTTTGGCAGTGGAATATTAGGAATGATCATAAGTTTTGTTCGAAGAACCTATGCCATCGCGAAAAGGGTATTTGACATTATGATTTCTGTCTTAGCTTTTATAGTATTATCACCCCTAATGTTGGCAACAGCTATTCTTATAAAATTGACATCTAGGGGGTCAATACTTTTTACTCAAGAACGCGTGGGAAAAGATGAGGTGGTATTTAAAATTTATAAATTTCGTACCATGCGTGTTGATGCGGAAAAAGAAACAGGTCCGATCTGGGCTGCCCAAAATGATAATCGTCTTACTCCGGTGGGTGGATTTTTACGCAGGACCCATATTGATGAGATTCCCCAATTTATAAATGTTTTAAAAGGAGAGATGAGTGTTATCGGCCCTAGACCAGAAAGGCCAATGTTCGTTGAAAGATTTAGAAAAGAAATAAGGGATTATGAAAAGCGTTTAGTGGTAAAGCCGGGAATAACAGGATTAGCTCAGGTATGGCACAAATATGATGAGACTATTGAGGATGTACGAAAGAAAATAAAATATGATATCTTATATATTAGGAAAATTTGCTTGTGGACGGATCTAAGGATTATACTAAGAACAATTAGAGTTATATTTACCGGAGAAGGGGCCAGATGAGGATACGACATGAATATATCAAGATTTTACGGTATAGAAAGCAAAATAAAGGGGGGGGCAGTCTAAATGAAAACAAAATTTAATCATTTGTTAGGTGTTGTTATCCTTTCATTGCTTCTTCCCTGTGTTTATGGGTGTAAAGGTGGTGGAGGCGGTGGTGGGGGATTGGGTAGCTTGTTTAGCGGAGATAGTGGTGGAAGTGGCAGCTCATCCAGTGGTGAAAGTACCTTTGCTGGAATTGTCGGTGGCGGCAGTGGGGATTCCGCTGGTAGTGTGGCCGCAGGAGGGAGTGGTGGAGTTGGCGGAGGGAGTGGTGGAGTTGGCGGAGGGAGTGGTTCTGGTGACCAGATAGCGAGCATTGTAAATCCTGAGCCAACAAGTATGTTATTGTTGGGCACGGGTTTGATGGCAATGGCATATTCTAAAAAGAGGAAAAATCGTAGAGTATAAGAAATTAATATAGCTCGTCATTAAATGTAACGAGAAGCCCAAAAAAGGCAGGTTAATAAATGTAACCTGCCTTTTTTTTGCATATTCCGTGGGATTCTGTTTGACATCTAGAAACCCCTATGATAAAATTTGTCCTAAGATATTCATGTTAAATAGGTTATTAAATATTGAAATAGGGGAACCCGGGTTTTAATCTCCTGATCTCATGGCTTTCATGGATAAGAAAGTTAAACAAGGACATACCTTTCTTTTATTACGGCAGACCATTTATATTTTGGAGAGTTATCAGGATATATGGGTGCCGGCTATTATAATACTTTTTATTCAATTACTTGTATTAGAATTATTATATTTTGCCCCACGGTATCCATTATCTACATTTTTTGGTCCTATTGTTCAAACCTTCTGGGGGGAGAAATACTTACACTATCCATTCAATCTAATTGAGCTAGCGGAACAGTTTCAATTGGCTCAAATTCCAATCTATATATTTTTTTCCAACTATTTGATGGCTGTTGCCATCGCCGTGATTACTGATATTAACCGTGGTCAAAAAATAATTTTAGGAAAGAAATTTATAGAAACATTGCGGATGTATGTTTCCATATCTATGGCCGCGTGTGTTATCTCCGTCTCTTACGTCGGTTTAATAAAACTTTATGATATGGTAGTTCAACAAGCTTCTCTTATTGACCCGCAAAAGGGGATCCTTTATGTAGTTAAAATGATTGTTGTCGATGGAGCACCATATCTTAGTTTATTAATCGGTATTTTTATTACCACCTTATTTGCCTTTGTTCTTCCAATTATTGTAATTGAAAAAGGAAAATTTTTTAAGGCACTGGCGTTAAATTTCAGAATGATAGTACGATCTTTTTGGTTAGTGCTGGCTATTGTTATTCTGGCACATGTACCATTTGGGACTATTTTATTGTTGAGAACAACTATAGTTAAGTTTTCGGATACCGTTTTCCCGGAACTACGTGTGATCATTCTTGTGATTAGTCTCACTCTTTTGATTGTGATTGATACCATGATTTATACTGCCATGACCATCTATTACCTTTTTAAGAAAGAAACAACATGAAGAAACTCCTTGTATTATTTGGGCTAATACTTATTGGGCTTTATATTTTTTTATCTGAGATAGACACAAGTGATTATAAAGTTGAACGGAGCCTATGGCGGGTTAATAATCAATATAGAAAATTGACGAAAAAGGATCCTAAGTTTGTACCTGATAATGAGTTTGAGCGAATCGCTAATCAGTATGACGAAATCGTCCAAAATTATCCCAAGGCGAAGCTTACTCCTAGGATTTATCTTCAAATAGGGAATGTTTATCTTCTTAAGAAAGATTTTACAAGAGCGAGAGAAAGTTATCTTAAAATAATTAGTAAATATCCAGAAAATCAGGAACTTTGTGCTGAAGCTTTAGTAGGGACCGCACAAACTTACGAGCGAGAGAATAATTGGACTGAGGCTCTGAATATTTATGAAAAGGTGCAAGACGAATATCCCTTGACGATGACTGGTTTGAATATGCCTCTTTATATAGCCAGCTATTACCAAAGAAATGGAGACCTGACTCAAGGAGAAAAGGCGTTTGACACGGCCATTTCTTATTATAAGGATGTTTCTAATCGATATCCAAGTTCTCCTATGGAATTCAACGCATGGCGGCTTTTAGCTACCTGTTATTTTAGTCGTAAGAATTGGCGGGAGGGAGTTGAGGTTTTGGGGAAAATCCTCAATAATTATCCATCTCAAGAGTATCTTAATTCTGCAAGAGCTAGCTTGCTTATTAAATTTATCAATACTGTCTCAGTAACCCAACTTCAAAATTACGACATTCCCATTGGAATTTACCAAGAATTTATTAACAAGCATCCTCAACACCCTATGACCAATATTCTAAGACAGATGATTAAATCTTTGGGTGAATTAAAAAGTAAAAATGCTGTAACCAACCAAAAACCAGGATGAAGACCAGGGATTCAAAACACATTGTTGAAGGACTGTCGCAGGCAGAAGTTTTTGAAAAGGTTAGCGATATCTGTACTGCAGTCAATACAGTTAGCAACGCTAAGGAGCTCCTGGAGGTTTCTTTAAAAAAGACTATGGAGTTATTTGGTGCTAAGCGGGGCTCTATCTTTATACTTAAGGAAAATGGCAAGGACTTGATTCTTAAGATAGCTTGTGGGATGGCCGCCTCAGAACAGAAAAATATGGTTAAAAGAATAGGAGAGGGGGTTGTAGGCCGGGTGGCGGAACTTAAAAAGCCAGTTTGTGTGGATGATATATCCCAAGATAGTCGTTTCCGAGGGTACAAGGCTCGGAAAGGCTACAAAACCACTTCATTCATTTGTGCTCCACTTTTGGTGAAGGATAAACTCACTGGTGTTATTAATATTACGGATAAAGAGAGTGGTTGCCCTTTTAATACAGAAGAACTACAACTGCTAGATTTTATTTCTAGTCAGATCGCCTTAAACTATCGACGAATACAACTTTATGAGAAGTTTAAAATTGTTGTTAAAAAATCAAGAACACTCAAAAATGAATTAGGGAAAAGCAGTCAAGAAGCCAAGCATCTCAAGAAACAAATTGTCCTACAGGAAAAATTAGCAACTATCGGTAAATTAGCTGGTGGAATAGCCCATGAATTTAATAATCCTTTGGATGGTGTTATGCGCTACACCAACCTTTGCTTAGAGCACGTTAAAGACGATGAGGTCATACGCGGTTATCTTTTAGAAATTAAACATGGTTTAGATCGCATGGCAAATATTGTGCGTAGTCTGTTGGCCTGTTCACGCAGTAGCCCACCGGCCATGGAAAAGATTGATCCGAATCATGCCATCGATATGGCTCTACAGACTTCACAATCAGAAATTTACCAGAAAAATATCATTTTAAAAAAGGATTTAACTTCTAAACTTCCTAAAATTATTGATCTGGGGCTAGAGCGAGTTGTTTCCAATCTCATTCGCAATTCTATTGATGCCGTGGACGATGGAGGCACTATCCATCTTATTACTTTTTTTAAAGATGATGCGATTTCCATTGAAGTTCGTGACAACGGATGTGGAATCCTTGAAGCAAATATAGAAAAGATATTTGAGCCATTCTATACCACCAAAGACATTGATAAAGGATGCGGATTGGGGTTGACGATTGTCAATGAGATTGTCAAAAGTTATAATGGTGGAATTAATGTAGAAAGCAAGCTCAAAAAGGGAACGAGTTTCATCGTTACCATTCCGGTTTAATCTGATGGATAAAGAGATTTATAACAGATACCATATTTTACTTGTAGATGATGAGCCTCTGATTCGCGAGTCTCTTTATGAGATCTTACGCATTGAGGGATATCGGGCACAAATGGTACAAAGTGGGGAGGAGGCTCTTGAGATTGTTAAACAGGGGAAAGTAGATATTGTCGTAACGGATTTAAAGTTGCCTCATATGAGTGGAATTGATTTACTAACGAGGGTTAAAGAAGATTTCTCAGAGATTGAGGTGATCTTGATCACAGGGTACGGCACGATCGAAACAGCTGTGGAAGCCATGAAAAAAGGCGCTTATGATTACATTACCAAGCCAATCAATGATAATGAAATCAAGATGATTATCCGTAAAATTACTGAGAAAAAGCAGATTTTAGAAGAAAATAAAAATTTGCGGAAGATTATTCAGAAGACGCATCGGGATTCTTTCTGTGGGATGATTGGCATCAGCGAAAAGATGCAGAAAATTTATCAGATGATTGAATCCGTCGCGAGTAGTAATGCAACGATTCTGATCAATGGAGAAAGTGGTACAGGTAAAGGATTGGTTGCCCGAGCCATTCATCACTGTGATCGCAATAGAAAGGATAAACCTTTTATTGAGGTTAGTTGTGGTGCCTTATCTGAAACCCTCCTGGAAAGCGAACTTTTTGGGCATGTGAAAGGGGCATTTACAGGTGCTATCCGAGATAAAGAGGGTCGTTTTGAATATGCTAAAGGGGGGACGATTTTTTTAGATGAGATTGATGCCTTTTCCCCAGCTTTACAGGTCAAACTCTTAAGAGTCTTACAAGATGGGGTATTTGAGCAGGTAGGGGACAACACCACCAGAAAGACGGATGCTCGCATAATTGTGGCTACAAATCGGGATCTCAATGACCTCGTGTCTAAAGGTCAATTTCGCGAAGATCTTTACTATCGTATCAATGTAATTTTTGTTGAGCTGCCGCCTTTAAATGAACGTAAAGAGGACATTGATTTTTTGGTTAAATATTTTATTGAAAAATATAGCCAAAAAAATAATAAGAAGATAAAAGGTATTTCAGATGAGATGAGGATTCTATTTATGGAATATCATTGGCCGGGGAACATTCGGGAATTAGAAAATGCTATTGAGGGAGCAGTTATTATGGCCAAGACTGAAATTATCAATAAGTGGGATATCCCGAATGTATCCAAATTTATGAGCACAGCATCACTGGCTCCAACGAATGGAAAATCACTAAAAAAAGTTTTGGAACAACCTGAGAAGGATCTTATCCTATCCGTTTTGCATGAATGTAATTGGAACCGCAATAAGGCTGCAGCCGTGTTAGGCATCAATAGGACAACACTTTATAACAAAATGAAAAAATACAATATTTCTTTTGTAAAGCCAACAAAGTTATAATTTTATTTTTTTAAGCAGATTAAGCTAGATTAAGAATAAAATGAAACAATTCCCTGAACAATTAATTGATAAGACAAAGTGGGCCGATATTATGTACCGCTTTGTTGATGTTTTAAGAATTAATATGTTTCTGGTGGATCATGATGGACATATTCTTATAGCACCAGTAAAAGGACAGGGAAACAAATTGTCCTATGGTTGTGAGCTTCTCACTAATTCACCGTTTGGGATGGGGGCTACCATTAAACCAGAGGAATTTATCCAACGATTTGAAAGAATAGGATCCTATTATGAGTTGAAAGATCCGTTTGATTTGCATACTTTTGCTATTCCGGTGAGTGTCATCAAAGAAGGAGGAAAAACGATTGCCTATGTGATTCTTGGACCAATCATCTTAAATAAGCGATTAGAGCATACTGAGTATCAAGAAATAGCTAAAAGACTGAATTTTAGTTGTGATGATTTGATGGGAGCTATTAATGAGATTCGCGTTGTCTCGTTTCTGACTATTCAATCGATATTGGATCTGCTTGCGGCCCTTATCAGAGATGTGATTGAGCATAAATTAGAGCAATATAACCTAGATAGCATTAATTTAGCTCAAGATGGATTGTCGAAGAAATTCCGAAAGGCAGCCGAGGAAATTTATGCCTCTATCCATATGGACGAATTATTGGTAACCTTATTGGATGCGGCTTTAAATATTACCAAGACAGAGTGCGGTTCGATTATGATTTTAGATGAAAAGAAAGGAGAGCTTATTATTAAAGTTTCCCGTGGTTTGGATGAGACTAGGGTTCAAAATACACGTCTTAAGCTTGGGGAAGGGATTGCGGGATTGGCTGCCAAGGACAATTCTCCGTTTCTTATTAAAGGCACCCAGGGAGAAAATAGGATCAAGCATTTGTTAAAAAGACCCGAGATAAAACAAGCCATTGTGATGCCCCTCAGTTCTAAAAACAAGGTTTACGGGGTTTTGAATTTACACACTAAGAAAGAAGAGTCAAAAATTGAAGATGGGCTTGAGAATCTGCAACATCTCTCTAAACTCATTTCTGCTACATTTACTGCTGTCAACATTTAAGCAACGACTTTAAACGAATTCCCTCTTAAAATTAAAAAGAAAAAAGTTTTTATATTAAGGATTTGTGGTATAAATTAAGAGTGCGATATTTTGAGCATATGCTTAATAGAATGTACCATTTATTATGAGCATGCGCTCATAATAAATGTAATTATTTCGTTGAGGAAAATATGAATAAGAAAGGTCGTCCCAAAAAAGTACGATTTATACAGAAAATGCCCAATATAGTTCAATTTAGCCCTAGAGGTAAACCTGGCCGGCCTGATGAAATTGAATTAACTCTAGACCAATTTGAGGCCATCAAACTGGCTGATCACCAAGAATTTGATCAATCGCAAGGAGCGGTGGCTATGCGCATCTCGAGGGCTAGTTTTGGAAGAATTTTGAGGGAGGCTCGCAAAAAGCTTGCCGATGCCTTGGTCAATGGAAAGTCAATTAGGATTCATATGGGTGACGTTCAGGTAGGAGTTCGATCCAAGGAATTTACGGCAGAATCGTTGCAAAAAGAGCTCCAAAGGTTCAAGGTTCAGGCTTTGAAAGTGTTGGAACCCGCCAAAATTTTGACTAATCGCCGATAATTAGTGAAGAGTTCTGTAAAAATCTGCTAACTGCTGTTATATATAATTTCATATAATATATGTTATGTAAAGTACATAATGATTGATAATTTATCAAAACTGCTTTAAAAGCTTAAGGTTAAGAGAATTTAGCATTATCCTGTGGAAAATCACCTACAAACTTACTTTATTTATAAAGAATTTATAAGATATATCAGCTTTCTTCTATTCTTTCTTTGTTATACCTGTTTATGTTCATTGTTATATGATTTTGTGAAGATTTTCGAAAGAACTTGAAAATTTTTTAAGTTTTTATCAGTTTTTGTACTTGATTTGATGAGGACATGCCTGTGGTTTTAGGAGGCAGGTTTCGAGAATAATTGACTTATTCTAGGCTTTGCTTGGCTTTTTGTACAATCCTCTAAGCAATTTTTAAACTGAGGATTTTTCTACTTAAGACTAAGGACATCCGGTGTCTTCTGGCGTGGTGTCATAGCCTCCACTGTACTTGTATCGATCTCAATAAGGACAAAATTGGGGTCTTCTGGCCCCGCAAAATATTGGCGTAACATCGGAATATTATCCCAAGCGACTTGTTTTTTGGGGATATCGATGCTTACGCTAGCCTTTCCCGAGATACGCGCAAAACACATTTTCCGATCAATATAACACATTTCAACATGGGGGTTTTTCTTTATTTGTGGGATAGTGCGGGAATGAGACAAAACAGCTAATAATAAATTTCCATTTTCATCCAAGTAAGGCATCATCGGCCGCGCTTTAGGTTGATTGTTTTCCAATGTGGCTAAAACCCCAAAGCCAGCATCTTTAATTAAATCAATAATTTCTTCCTTCGTCATCGACCACTCCTTTCGCCCCCCTCGACTTTTAAAATTTAAATATTAGTTCTTTTCTTTAAATTTTGTTGACCCTAAGAAAGGTTTATTATATTCAGCAATGATCTCTGCCATTATAGAAATAGCAATTTCTTCTGGAGTTTGCGCACCAATATCTGCCCCAGCCGGAATTTTAATTTTATTGAGAAGCTTATCAGAAATCCCCATTTCTTTAAGGCGGTTAAAGAATTTAATGCGTTTGGCCTTACTGGAAATCACCCCAATATAGGCTGCTTTTGACGAAATAACTGTCCTAAGGCATTCAAAATCATATTCATTACCCTGAGTGACAACCATAATGTAGGTGTTTTCATTGATAACTTGCTCGGCTAATTTTTGTGCATGATTTCCCACAATTATCGTATCAACGTGTGGAAATCTCTTTTTGTTAGCAAACACTTTACGGTCATCGATGATTATAACCCTAAAATTTAGCAATTTTCCTAAAAATGATAACGGAAGCGCAATATGCCCAGCCCCACAGATAATAAATTGTCGCTGTCCAATAAAGGGTTCAATAAAGACCTTAATTTGGCCACCACATACGGATTGTCCTTTTCCTCCAAAATAATTATATGTGACCATGGTGGATTTCCGGGTTTTTATAGCCTTCTGGCATTGAATCATGGCGCCTTTTTCATTGCGCCCCCCTCCGATGGAGCCATAAAGGGAGCCATCTTCTAAAACGACCATCTTTGCCCCGGTTTTGCGGGGGGTGCCCTTTAGAGTAGATTCGATTATGGTGGCAAAGGCATAACTTTGGCCTTTGAGAGCTGCTTCATAAGCCTTTTTAATAACTTCATCCATAGCTGATCTTTTTTATTTTCTTTTAATATAAGCCCTTATGATTTTTTGTTCTTCTAGGGGCCTGTCTTGTGAATCGGTAGGAATTGCTTCTATTTTCTGAACTACTTCATAACCACTTAAAACTTCTCCAAATATGGTATGCTTCATATTAAGCCAGGGAGTTGGTGCCGTTGTTATGAAAAATTGACTACCATTGGTACTAGGGCCAGCATTGGCCATAGCTAATAGTCCTTTACGATCAAACTTGACGTCAGTACTAACTTCATCCTCAAACGTTGTTCCCCAAACGCTTGTACCTCCCCTTCCGGTTCCCGTAGGATCCCCTCCCTGAAGCATAAAGTTTTTGATAACACGATGAAAAATGGTGCCATGATAATAGCCTTTATCGACAAGAGCCACAAAGTTTTTACAGGCTTTCGGTGCTGCTTCCGGGTATAAAATTAGTTCAATCGTTCCTTGGGTAGTTTCCAAAACGACAATGGGGCGGTTAGATGTCTGCATGGTATTATCTTCAGCCATCGATGACAGATAAGAAAGAAAGTTGAGTACAAGAATGAGCAAAAATATTCTTAAAGTTATTTTTAACATAGATACCCCTCATTTTTAGTTTATGCATCTTAAATTAAACTGCTGGATCAGATGATTTCTTTTCATTATTAGTTGTTGGGTCAGTATTCGCGGTTCTATTGTCCTTATCATCTGTTTGGTCATTAGCCTTCTTAAGATCATCAGCAATTGGGGTAGGTATCGGTGGGGAATTGGCCTGTTCCGAATTTTGCTTAGCAATATCGGGCAATAAAGTCAATTTTTCAGAGTCACCGGTACGATTCTCTTTGTGATTTGATTCTGGTTTAGGATCGTCTTTCTTGGGTTTTAATTGATCTGATTGAGTTGTGTTAGGTGCCCCGGATTCTAAGGCACTGTGTATAACTGGCTTTTGAACTAATGCCGTTGAAGGTATAGATTTTTCCTTGTAGTTACTTTCTTGGGTTGTTTCGAGCCCCTGCGGGAATTCTTTATTTTCATCTTTCGATTGCTCGGTCAACGATTTTTGAGGATTTTCAATATTAGTGTTTGTTTCTGTTTTTGTCTCGGCGGATACCTCCTTTTTATCTTCAGGCTGTGTGGATGACTCTGGAGAAGAATCAACCAGTTGTGATTCTTGGGTAACTTTATTTTGTGATTCGGTAGGTTGCGCTGGCAGTTGTTGGGGTAGAGTTGTTGTTGTTGTCCTTTCTGGAGCAGTCGTCGTTTCTGCTGCGGGTGAACTGGCCACCGCTTTTAGATGGTTGACTAGATCCCCAATTTTTTTGTCCTTCTCTTGAATAGTTTTTTCAAGCTCCGTATTTTTTCCTTCTAATTGGGCGTATCGGTTTTTCTCTTTTTGAATATCCTCTTGAGCATTTTTAATATCTATTTCTTTATCACGAATCTCCTTTTCTAATTTTTTGACCTTTTCTTCTAATTGATCGATACGTTTTAAATGAGAATTAACTTCCGTGTGAACCTCTGTCAATTCAACTTCCAATTTCCGAATTTGATCTTTTTTATCCTTGATTTCCTTCTCTAAGATATCTCTAACTTTATTAAATTCCTTTTGCGCTTTTAATTCATGGGATAAGGTTTTCTCTGCGCTCTCTAAGGCTTCTGTTTTTTCTTTTAAAAGAATCTCTAGTTTTTCATATTTTTGTTGAGCATCGAATTCCTTCGGTAAGGGAGCAACGTTGGCTTGGTTGAGCACCGGTTGGTTTGATTTTTGGGTCGGTTCATTAAGACGCAGTGACGCTGTCCCTGTTTGAGACGGGCTATTGAGAGAGGTATCAAATTTTGGTAAAACAGGTCGCTCCTCTGGACCTCTCTTTTTGAGGGAGGTGAACTTTTTAAAGAGACTAATTAAGGGGGGAGAGCCAATTTGTTTGCTCTCCTTCGCGCTCTTTTTTTCTAAACCCAAACGGACGAGTAGGTTTTCCGGAGTTTCTTGGATGGTTTTTTCTTTTTTGTCTTCTTTCTTAGGTTCAGCTAACTTCTCGGGCTCTTTTTTTTCACTAAGTAATAACCAACTAACAAGGCCTAGTCCAATAGCCATAATTCCTAGTCCAATATAGAAAAAAAACATCGTCATAAATAGATGTCCTTTCTTGTGAGTTTAAAATGTTTAATCATTGACAGTAAATTAAAGGATTTTATAATACTTCTAAATCAAACTTAGTATTCATTTTGAGGGAAAAAGATGATTTCTTGTATTCTTCTCTGTGCCGGTTTAAGCTTACGATTTGGATCCCCCAAGGCTTTAGCCAAGCTTAACGGTCTAACGGTTATAGATTATGAACAACAAGTCCTGCTTCAATCATCAATTGATGAGATTGTCGTTGTGCTCGGTGCTGAGGCCGATAAGATAAAGCCGCACATATTAAAACATAAAAAGATTAAGTTTGTCCATAACAAAGATTATAATCTTGGCCAAACATCCTCTTTTAAAGTGGGCCTTTCGGCCATTCACAAAGATACAAAAGGAATTATGCTTTTACCCGTTGACTTTCCAGTCATTAAAAGGAGCACTTTTGATTCTTTAGTCAAAGCTTTTTTAAAAGACTCCTCTCTTGTTTTAATCCCCACCTTTCAACAAAAAAAGGGCCATCCGCCTATTTTTAACGTTCAATTGAAAAGTGAGTTTCTTGCTTTGGATAATACGTTTGGTCTCAATACGATCACCCATCGACATCCATCCGACACTAAGCTTTTAATGGTTGATGATCCTGGTATTTTACGCAGTTTTAATACCCTTCAAGAATTTATTCAATTAAAGAAAGATTTTTAATCTTGAGATGGCGGTTTTTTAAAAACAATAACCGTTGCGGTAAAATTAGCGCGAATATAGGCATTGGCCATTAGCTTATGTGGTGGGATTTTCTTCCATGCCCCAGTGGAATCAGTTTTGATATTGGTGATGGCATCTCCTCCTAAAATAGCAGCCTGGGCTTTCATCTTCTCGATAACCTCACTTAAAGCCTTTTTCCTTTCTGTGGTCACAGTTACAGTGCCAATGGTCTCGTAGGGTGCGGTCACGGTTTCCAAATAGGCTACTTGGCGAGGAGAATCCTTTGGAGGGTAAATTTTATCTGTCAATTCTTGAGAATCAATGTGATAGATACTGCAGGCGGAAGTAACCAAGGTCAGATAAATTATTAAGAGGATATTTTTTATTAAATGTTTCATAGTGTTTTATTCTTGAAAGTTTAAATGTTTGAAGTTTGTTTTTCTGCTTCCTCTTGCTCCTTCAAGGCCTTTAAGATTTTGGCGGGAGTAATAGGTAAATCCTTAATACGTATTCCAACGGCATCATGAATAGCATTGGCGATAGCAGCTGAAGTGGGAAGCAGCGACGCCTCCCCCATTCCCTTAGCCCCAAATGGACCTTCCGGGTCATTGGTTTCAATGAGAATAGTTTCCATCGGAGGGGTCCCAATGGAGCGAGGGAGACGGTAATTGGCGAAGTTAGGATTCACCACACGTCCGTTTTTAAATTTTAAATCTTCATAGAAGGTATAACCAATTCCCATCATCAATGACCCTTCAATCTGGGCCTCGACTGATTGAGGGTTGATCGCCTTACCAATATCATGGGCATCCCACATTTTCACGATTTTTACTTCGCCCGTTTCGGTGTTGACTTCAACCTCCGCAATTTGTGCTTCGAATCCATAACTACCCGAAACATTCCCTTCCCCTGTTCGGAAATCCACCGGAGTAGTTTTAGGGTTATAACTTCCACGCCCAATAATTTGTTTTCCGTAATTGAAGGAATAACATAATTCAATAGCCTTATCAAAATTCATTAAAATGGACTTGTCTTTGCGATTGATAACTTGTTCAGCAATAATGTCTAAATCATTGGGATCGAGGTTATGTTCTTGCCCCACCACTTCCAGAATTTGCATCTTGGCATCTTTGGCAGCGCGTAACGTGGCATTCCCGGAAATAAATGTCACACGGCTGGCAAAACTTCCGGTGTCGAAAGGAGTTATTTCTGTATCACCAGCTTTACATTTAATGCGATTATAACTGACTCCTAAGGCATGGGCAGCAATTTGGGAAAGAGCAGTATTAGATCCTTGCCCCGTATCGGCCGCTCCAGTAAATAGATACACGGAGCCATCCTCCTCAATCTTCACAATCGAACCAGCCGACTCATGCGATTTATACATTTTCGATCCCATAACATCCGCCGCAATCCCAATGCCTATTCCTCGACGAAGGTGTTTATTTTTTCCGTAGTGTTCTCTACCATATTTATTTTTCCAGTCTGCCGTCTCGGTAGCTTTTTCAATGCATTCCCTTAAACCGTTAGAGGTGAGAATCATTTTATTGACAGTCACCATGTTAGGAGTGGTAACATTTTTGAGACGAAATTCGATAGGGTCCATCCCAATATCACGCGCTAAAAGGTCGATATGGGATTCAATGGCAAATCCGGATTGCACACCTCCAAATCCGCGCATGGCTCCACTGATGGGGGTGTTCGTGTAAACACGGTACCCCGTGACACGAAAATGCTGGATTTTATAAACCATAAAGATGCGCATAATAGCCGCGGCAAGAACCGTTGGGC
>JAHFGK010000097.1 GCA_023247475.1 Candidatus Omnitrophota bacterium | reverse complement strand
GCGCATAATTTGAGTCGTCGTATTCATAAAGTACCCACACATTATTCGCCAGGCCACCGGTGGTCACATCTTGTTGTCGAATATAAGTCGTGTTAACATCAGGAAGAACAATTCCTGGGTCATCCTTAGATCCTATGGCCTGAAAAGCATCCCTAGAGATTTGTAGCATCGCGGTTGCGGCATTCATGGCCAATAAAGAAACTTTGGAACCGGATTCTTCCGCTCGTCGGGTTGCATAATCAAACGCTACGATGCCTACCATGAATATACCGGTGAGGATACTGACAATAATAAGTTCGGTTAGTGTTAGCCCTTTTGCATTTTTAAGTTCCATTAAATCAAATTACCTTCTTTCCTCGTTTGGATGTCAGTTCGGTTCGGTCCATGTCACCGTTAAACTTATTTTCCTGGCCGAGCTCCCTCCCGGATCCGGTTCCACCGTATAGGTACCAGTATAAGAAATACCATCGATAAAAGAGGTGTAAGGTGGATGAGTAATAGTGGGATCGAGCGGTCCTCCAGAACCTGCTAGCCAGCTGGTAGCATCAATTTTAGAGCGAAGATCATCTAATACTTGTTTGCCAAAATAGGCGGCGGTGACTCTACGCTGAGATTCTGCGGATGGCTTTCGAACAGCGGCAAGCGTGGCAAAAATGCCAACAGCTGTAATCGAAAAAATTAATGAGGAAATGATAATTTCGACAATCGTAAACCCTCGATTTTTTTTTAGCAGCCCCACTTTCATTTTATGCGTCCTCTTTAAACAAATTAATATTTTGAAATCGAGGCTAGAATTATGGACAAGTCCCAGTCGTACAATCAGGATTTAAGGGAGCCGTATCACTTAAAGCTTGTTCTGTTACACCGAGTGTCCAGGCATTATGCGTTGCCGTGCAGCTATAAGTGGTGCCATCTCCCGAACATTGATAATCCATCCCATTGGAAATAATATTAAGCCCTAAAGTATTATTAATGGCCGCAAGATCAAAAGTCCCAGCCAAATAATTCCCATTTTGGGCTCGATAAATTTGATTAGCCACATGAATGGCCCTTAATTGTATATCGGCATCTCTGCGGTGGGAGCGCTCGATGGCCGTGTTGTAATTTGGAATCGCAAATCCGGCAATAATGCCAAGAATAACAAGTACGGTAATAAGTTCGGTTAGTGTAAAGGCTTTTTTGCTAAGCATAATTTTGTCCTTAAAAAGGATTAATATCCGAAGCTAGTACAGATACTCGCAGGAGATCCACCCCCGTCATCACAGGTGATCTGTCCTGCAGAACTAATCATTAAACGATAAGGTGTACTGCCACCGCTGCGCTCAATTGAGACCACAACATTTGGACTGCCCCCCACCGCGACATCACTGTAAACTAGGGGCGTATTAAAATTATTAATATTTGTAAAAGTTACATCTAGATTACTATTGGGTAAATCCGTACCTCCGCCCCCATCATATACGCCATTTTCCATAAAATAACGGTTCTGGGATGCCAGAACCGTTATCAGAACTTGAGTGCCATCTTGGGCGTGGGCGTGTTCCACCATACCTTGGTACCTGGGAATAGCTAAAGTTGCCATAACCCCAGTAATGACGATCACAACCATTAATTCACTTAAGGTAAATCCACCCGACTTTCGTATCATTGAAAGAAGCGTCATTTTCATTTCGTATCCTACACATTAATTTATCAAGTGTAAACCTTAAAGTATGTTAAAAGTACACGAAGCAACCCCACCATAAAAAGGCGGGATTGCTTCGTGTTTAAACTAGCTTCTTATTACTGGATAGCCAAATATGCTCCTGTGCCTGCACGAGTAACGACACCAGCGTTATCAACCGTCATAGTGATGTCGTCGCCAGCATTTGTACCATCAACGGCATTTCTTGTTGCTGTGATGGTATAACCACCGGCAGGGTTAGCATTGTCAATGGCATAGGTAAAGTGGAAAGGAGCAGCAGCTCCACCTGGGTCATCCATCCCAATAGCCTGAAAAGTAGCGCAGTTCGCATAGCTGGTATATTGGGAGATGGCAAAGCAGTTATCCATTGCTTTGCGGGTGACGGAAAAGGCATCCAGTGCTTCTTGTGATCTAGAGAACTCCACACTAGCAAACAACCGTGGTAAAGCTAAGCTTGCTAAAACACCAACGATGATAATCACGATGATGACTTCTAGCAAGGTAAAACCGCTTTTATTATTTCGTAAGTTCATTTTAAATTCCTCCGTAATGTTAAGAATATTTTTTAATCTATTTAAAATAGATTATTTTCATTTTCAAGCCTAAAATACGTAAGAATACTTCACTTCATCTTCATGACTTTTCCTATACTTCACATCCCTCCTTTGGGGTTAACGGGTTAATAAGTTGTAATAAAAAAACCTATTCCACTCATAGGTAGAATAGGATTTTAAACTTTGCCTTCATCAGATTCACATTATTGGCAACTGGCAACCCCGACTTTTGTCCCGCGGCAGCGGAACGGTGGGGCCCTTTAGTTTTGTGTCCTACCCTCACGAGTAGTTTACCCTTTTCAATAACCACGATATATATGTCTAGTTAATGTATAACATATGAATGGGGGAATGTCAATCCACCTAAAATATTTTACTGTCCTTGGGTTAGCGCTTACTTTCAAGAAGACGGATCGATCTCCTTAATTAGTGGCTCCTGCCCCCAGCCAGTTGGGAAATATTAAATAGAGGCAAAAACATAGCAACGAGAATGACTCCAATGACCCCCCCCATAAAAACGATCATGACGGGCTCAATGATTGTCCCTAGGCGACTCATGGTAGTTTCCACCGACCGCTGATAGTAACTGGCTACGTGTTTGAGCATCTTGCTTAATTCTCCAGTTTCTTCTCCTACCATAATCATTTGGATAGCCAAGATGGGGAAAAATCCACTTTGTTTCATAGGGTCAACGATTAATTTCCCTTGTTTAACCCCTTCCTTGATATCTTCTATAACTAAGGCACAAACGTTATTATCGACCAATTTTTGGGAAATGTCTAAGGCGTAAAGAATCGGCACGCCACTGTCGATCAGAATAGCCATTTGGGAGGAAAAACGTTCGACAATGATTAATTTAAATACACTCCCAATTTTGGGTAGTCCAAACAAGAGTTTTTCGAATTGCAGCCGACCATTATAAGTTTGTGTATATTTTTGTAGCAAGAAGACGATAACGATTATGATGCCCACGATCAATAAGATTTTTTCTTTGACAAACTGGAAAGTGGATAATAAGACCCTTGTGATAAGAGGTAACTCCGCGCCCATCGAGTGAAAAATACTCTGAAACCGGGGGCCAACCACTAAAGCAAAAAAGGTGATTGCCCCAATGGAAACAAAAAATAAAATGACCGGATAAATGAGGGCGGATACGACGGTTGAATTGAATTTTGCCTGTTGGTCCAAATAAAATGCCAGTTTGTCTAAGACCATGGGCATGGTCCCGGAGGCCTCCCCTACCTCAATAAGACTTACCCAGAACTGATTAAAGACTTTAGGATATTTTTGTAATGCCGCACTCAAAGAGCTCCCTTGTTTGACGTCATCCCGTACCGTGTTTAGAATTTTCGCTAACTGCTCACTCTCAACCTGACTGACGATAACATCCAAACTACGTAATAAAGTCACCCCGGCCTCAAGCATAGTTGCTAATTGTCGGGAAAAGACCAGCAGGTCATCCAGTTTAATCCCTGTATGAGTAAATTTGGTGGCTTGACTTTTCTGGACAGATCCCTTTTTAGTCGCTGTTTCTCTTAATTCTTGGATGCTAACGATAAAATATCCTTGATTCTGGAGCTTTTCCACCAGAGTGTTTTGATCGAACGTTTCCGCAATCTCCGTTATCGTCTTGCCATTAATATCTTTAGCGACATAAGAAAATTTTGGCAATTGATCACACCTCCATCAGTTTATTTAGAGAGATTACACATTCGTTACACTTACAATCTCATTGAAACTGGTAATCCCCTCTTCTACCTTTTTAAGGCCTGCCTCAAAGAGAGTATCCATTCCTGCTTTTCTGGCGGCATCCCTTATTTTGATATAAGAAGCCTTCTCGGAAATCATCTCACGAATGGCATCGTCAATGGGCATTACTTCAGAAACTACAGAGCGTCCTCGATAACCGGTCTGATTACATTCATCACATCCTTTGGCTCTATAGATAAGATCACTTTTGAACTTAATCCCTCCATGTTGTTCAGGAAGCGGTTCATAAGGTTCTTTGCATTTCGCGCATAATTTTCGGGCTAATCGTTGCGCTAAGATCATAGCCAGAGACGGTGTGAGAAGATATGGCTCGATTCCAATGTCTAAAAGCCGAGTGATAGCCGAAGCTGCATCGTTGGTATGCAATGTACTCAAAACAAAGTGACCAGTTAAAGCAGCGCGGACACAAATGGAAGCTGTTTCCAAATCTCGAACCTCACCAACCATGATGACATCCGGATCCTGCCTTAAGAATGATCGCAGGGCTGTGGCAAAGGTCAGACCGATTTCCGGTTTCACATGTACTTGGTTGATCCCATCGATTTTGAATTCGACAGGATCCTCTACGGTAATGATGTTTTTGCTGGGATCGATCGTTTCGCTCAGAGCCGCATAAAGGGTTGTCGATTTCCCGCTCCCAGTGGGCCCGGTAACGAAAAATAACCCGTAAGGCGTTTTGAGCGATTTGCGTATCAATTCGAGTTGTCTTGCATCGTAACCTAAACCAGATAACTCGAGAGGAACAGCGTTCTTATCCAGGATACGCATGACAACTTTTTCTCCCCAAACAGTGGGGATGGTTGAAATTCTTATATCAACGGTTCGATCTTCAAGTTTTGCGGTGATCGCTCCATCTTGCGGAAGCCGCTTCTCAGCGATGTCTAGTTTAGATAATATTTTAATTCGGGAGACAATAGGTAAATGAAGATGGGCGGCCGGCGGAGGTATTTGATAGAGAGCACCATCGATACGATAACGTAAACAAATTTTATCTTTGAAAGGTTCAATATGAATATCACTTGCTCGCTCATCAATGGCTTGACGGATGATTAAATCAACCAGTTTGATGACAGGAGCCTCGCCAGCTTTTTGGATGAGTTTATCGATACTTAATTCTGCGGATTCAGCGGCCTCGATTTTGCTTGGAGCGATTTCTGATTGTTGGGTATAGCTGTCTTGAACAGCATCTCCTAACATGGAGGTTTTCCCGTCTTTTCCTTTGTCCACAGAGTAAAATTTGTTGATGGCCTTAATTAATTCGGTGCGTGTCGCTAAGACAGGATTAATGGTACATCCTGTTAATCTCTTTAGATTATCGAGCATGATTAGATCAAGCGGATCGGAAACGGCGCAAGTCAAGGAGGACATATTCTTGGAGAGCGGTAAAACAAGATTTTTTTTTGCAAATTCTTCGGAAATAAATTTTTCGAGTTCCTGGTCAAATTGTGGTATTAAGGCATCGGCAGTTTGAGCATACGGCAGGGAAAGTTGTGTGCCTAAGGCGGCAATGATGTCATCCTCTGTAAGGATGCCTAATCGAATAAGGATTTCGCCAAGGCGCCCTTTTTCTTTCTTTTGAACTTCAATGGCCTGTTTCAGTTGTTGCTGAGTGATAAGACCTTGTTTTATTAATATCTCACCAAGTTTAAGATGTGCCACTTTTCCTTAGCTATTCTTCATTTTTTATTTTTTCGTTTAAAGTTTAGCCTATTTTTGTAAAAAATATCGAATAGTATCGGGTATTATTTCACCGGTGATGGGCAATCAAGACGTTTCAAGATTTAATTATAGTTTTTTTTCTCGAGAACTGACAATGATTTTTCAATTTCTTTAAGACGTTCTTGAGGGAGATCTTGTTCACGAATGAGTTGGTTGTTTATATTGGATGCCGTAGAATCGGTAAAAGTTTTATCACCAACGATATGAGGAGTAATAAAAATAATGAGTTCTCGATCCACCGTACTTTTATCTTTATGACGAAAAGCACTTCCCACAAGGGGAATGTCCCCAAGGACAGGAAGCTTCGTGACTGTATCAGAGTTTTCTGCACGGACCAATCCACCCATAATAACGGTATCGCCACTGTTAACTCGCAAAATCGATTGAGTCCCTCGTTCTTCCGGATCCCGGAATGTTTGCCCCTGGAAAGTGGCGCCAGTTCTGGCTTGAATAACTTTGGGAGCGAGAGCTAAGGTAATCTCATCGGTCGTTAAATTGGCTTGGGGAGTAACCGTTAGAAAAACTCCTGTTTCCACGCGCTCGGCTTGAACGGATTGAGTGGCGATCCCCTGGGCTGCCCCCGTTTGTGTTTGAACGCCAATGGCTTCATTGGTCGAAATTTTTATTTGGGCGGTTTCGTTATTCAGTGTTAATATTCTTGGACGAGCTAAACTTTTGGTATCCGACTGTGTTTTTAGGAACTGTAAGAGCATAGTTGCCCCACTCGCATCAAGGGTGCCGACAACGAATTCTTTGTTGGCATTACTACTGCCCCCCCCACTGCTGCTACTACTGCTACTACTACCACTACTGCTATCAAAGCTAAAGCGCTGTTTCTCAAGAATCATATTTTGATCAAATGGATAAAGATGGCGACGCTGCGCTCCCGTAAAACTGAGGAGCGTATCACCATATTTAATTCCCATTTTGTCGGCTGTGTTTTTGGATATATCGAGCATTTCTACTTCAATCAAGATCTCGGGAATTGGTACATCGAGGCGGGTAATTGTTTGTTCAATCAAAGGAAACTGACTAGGCACATCCGTAATAATAAGACTGTTTGTCCTAGGATCTTCAACGATATGTCCTGATTCTGTGAGTAAAGCTTGGATAGCAGCTTTTATTCCAGAGCTTTCTTGAGTCGTAGTTGGGGCTGTGCTTGTACTTGTACTGGTACTGGTTGAGTCAATAGCGATAGTCTTGTTTAGTTTCGAAGAGGAAACCGTGGCGTATTTTAAATGGTAAACGCGTGTTTGGAAAATTTTTCCAGGCTTCGTTACTGGTTTAACGACAAAGACATCACTCCCGGGCTGGATTTCATAGGTTAAATTATTGATTTGTAAAATTTTTTCCAGAGCTTCTTCCACGGGGACCTCATTAAGATAAAGGGCGACTTTCAAATTTGCGATCTCTTGAGAAGCAACGAAATTTAATCCAGACTGTTGGGAAAATACCTTGAGGACGTCGTTTAAGTTGGCGTCCTTAAAATCCATAGAAATTTTTTTCGAATATTCCGGATAAATAAAGCGACTGGATTCGTCTAATATTCCACTCTCAGCATTGGGGAAATACAAAAAAACTGCAAGAATGACATATATCAAGAATTGTATATTTTTTATAATCCGCATTTAGCTCCCTTCAACGGAGTTTAGATCTGCATATTTTAGTGGCAACGGTACTTGTATTGTATTAATTATAAAAAACAAATACAACTAAAATATGGATAATTTTGTGGCTTGCCACAGAAAGACTACTTACCGAAAGGCATTGAAAATTCTTTCCCCTTATACAAAACATTGATTTTTGATTTCTCAATGGATATGATTTTAGCATCATCCAAGGTGTCTCCTACATCGACCACTCGATCATTAATAATGGCCTGGGGCCGATTTGTATTCCAAATAATTCCTTTAATGGTCAAATTCGGAGGTTGGAGTTCTCGAATGTTTTGCTGGGACCTGTTGGTTTGCTCCCTGCGCTGTATTGCAGGCGTATGTTCTTCAGGAGGTTTAGGTTTAACTTGCTCGGTTGACGTTTCCGTAGGCATGGTAGTCTCTTGTTGAGGGGGTTGGGGCAACTTAGAGATGAAAGGATTTTTTGCTGTTGGAAGTTCATTAAGTACAAAATCATTTTCCTTTTTGAGTTTACCCTCTTTTTTCTGCTGTCCAACGGTCATTTCATTTTGGATTTTTGTGGATAATAAATCAACTTCGGTAGGTAAATCAAAAAAAGATTTATTTTTAGCCTTAGTTTCTTTCGTTTCTGTCAATGCAAAATTTATCCAATAAAGCGAAAGCAATAAATCGAAAAGTAATAAGAGTATTAATTTTTTCATTTCTTAAGCTCAATAATCCCAATAGTAAGGTCGCAGGTTAGAAACATTTCATTGGCTTGAGATCCTGACAAACTTTTAGATTTCTGTTGTGAAGATGCTCGTGAAGAACGTCCGCTAAGTGATGCTGACCATTTTTCGATTCTTATGGCATGTGGAGAGTGCTCAATATCATATATAAAAAATCCAAGATCTTGATACGTGTTTGCTGTTACGGACAAATCTAAATTTGTTAAGTTATAGAGGGTTTTAGTAACAGTTTTAGCTGGAGAAATGGATCCAATTTGTACTTTTCTTTTAACGCTAAGATCGGTTAATAAATTAATAAGTTTATTGCTAGGAATAGATTTAGGAGAGGTATCAATAAAATCATCAAGTTCCTTTAATGTGACCTTTTGTTTTGAGATCGCCTCTATTTTTTTTTCAAGGTCGGTAATTTGAGTTTTAAGATGGTGTGTTTGTTTCCGAGTAGTATAGAGTGAGAATATCACGACAATGAGAGCGACTATAATAATAACCCCATTCAAAAGTGAGGTTTGATATCTGAAAATAAAGTCTTGGATGATTGCGATATTAACGAAATTTTTAATACTTCTTAAATCGATCCTCTTTAATCCTTGAAAAT
>JAHFGK010000096.1 GCA_023247475.1 Candidatus Omnitrophota bacterium | reverse complement strand
AATTCAATCCCGACCATAAAACCTTTCTGCCGAACTTGACCAACGTGCCGTAAATTATAAAACATTTTAAGTTTTTCAGCCAAGAATTTTATTTTGGGCTGTAAGACTGCCAAAATCCTCTCTTTTTCGAAAATATCAAGGCTGGCCAGTGCTGCCGCGCACGCTAAAGGATTCCCGGTGTAAGTGTGTCCATGAAAAAATGTTTTTTGCTCTTGATAATCAAACAAGAATCCATCAAAAATCCTTTTGGTCGTTAATGTAGCAGCAAGTGGCAAATACCCACCAGTCATTCCTTTGGCTAAACACAAAAAATCTGGAGCGATGCCTTCATGCTCACAAGCAAACATTTTACCAGTTCGGCCAAAACCGGTGGCTACTTCATCCGCAATTAAAAAAATATCATATCTCGTACATAACTCTCTCATTTTTTTAAGAAGACCGTGCGGCCAAACAATCATTCCCGCCGCCGCTTGCACAATCGGTTCAACAATGAAAGCGGCGATGGTTGCATGCGATTCTTTAAATAAATTTTCTAAACATTTAAGGCATTCCTCCGTGTAATGTGGATAAGTTTTCCCTTTGGGTGCACGGTAAAAATCGGGGAATTCGACAGCAATCGTTTTAAAAATTAATTTGCGGTAAACCTTATGAAAAAGATCAATACCACCGACACTGACTGACCCTAACGTATCTCCGTGGTACGAATTGGCCAAGTGAACAATCTTCGTCTTTTTTTTCTTACCCTTATTTTGCCAATACTGATAGGCAATCTTTAGCGCTACTTCCACAGCCGTTGAACCGTTATCCGAATAAAAAACTTTTTCCAATCCGCGTGGCGCAATATCAACCAAACGTTTCGCTAGTTCAATGGCAGGCGTATTCGACAATCCTAACAAAGTCGAATGACTCATTTTGTCAATTTGAGATTTGATGGCTTGATCCATTTCTCTTTTACGATGGCCGTGAAGATTGACCCACAAACTGGAAATACCATCCAGATATCGATTGCCCTGAGTGTCAATCAGATAATTTCCTTGGGCTTCATCAATCACCAGAGGCTCTTGGTTTAGCCAATCTTTCATTTGCGTAAAGGGATGCCAAACATATTTCTGATCCCAGCGAGCTAATCGTCCGGCTTTATCTTTGAAAGAATTCTTCATCAATGACTTAACGTCAATTAGCGGACGGCATGCTTTTGTGATTTCTTTTTGATCAAAACGCTTTAAATAGGGAATGAAACCTAAAATGGGGACAGCCCCTATTTTTTCAATAATGTCTGGGTTCGTTTTTTCTGGAATACCGTGCTTAGCCTTTTTAATTTCATTGAATAGGATGCCTTTAATGGGAATCCCTCGGTCGCGTGCTTGCTGTAGAGTCAACAAGGTGTGATTGATCGTGCCCAACCCTAATCGCGCAATAATAATCAACTCACAATTTAAATCTTTAACTAAATCAGCGATGAAATAATCTTCCTTAAGAGGGGCAAGTAAACCGCCTGCCCCTTCCACCAAGACAATGTCATATTTTTTTTTGAGGTGTTCAAACGAATCAATAATTTTGTCGATATTAATTTGTGTTTTCTGACGCTGGAAAGCCAGATGAGGGGATAAA
This sequence comes from Candidatus Omnitrophota bacterium, assembly GCA_023247475.1. GTDB lineage: Bacteria > Omnitrophota > Gorgyraeia > Zapsychrales > JAHFGK01 > JAHFGK01. The sequence continues at coordinate 7,086 of JAHFGK010000096.1, read as the reverse complement.
GGCTCTTTTGCAAAATAAGGATTAATCTTTTCAATGACATCATCAATCTTGAGAGACCGCTTTAAAAACTCCGCATCGTTGCCGGCACATTGCACCGGTTTCATGATACCGACATTTACTCCTCGATCTTGCAGCAGCCATCCTAAGACTAAAGTCGCGGTTGTCTTCCCAATATCTGTATCGGTACCCGTGATAAAAATTCCTTTATTGTTCATTTCTTCGCTTCTACCCATAAAACCTCAAAAGTCGCAGAAATGCCCCATCGATCCTTAAAGTTCTGTTGATAATAATCATTGGCACGGGAAAGCCAATCTCGCCCCACATAAATATCTTTTTCAATCACATTAGCACCGATTTTTTTCAGCCACAGGATTAACTCCCATAAATCGACAAAATGAAGTTTGATGATCTCGGCATTTATTCGGATATCTTTAAATCCGACTGTCCTTATCATCTCAACGATCGTATTCTGAGCAACCAACCTTTTCACCGCAAGCTCCTCATTCTTTAACTTCTCTGAGGATTTTTCCAAAGAGACAAACAACTCATTTAATGTGTTATGCCCAAACATCGTCATGTAAAATTCACCTTTTTCCTTTAAAGAAGAAAAGCAACATTGAAATGAGTCCTGAAGATCAGCCACCCATTGATAGACGAGATTGGAAACAATGACATCAAAGACATTCTCTCTAAACGGTAAGGCCTCCGCATCCGCTTGTACAATTTCAAATCCTTCATATTTTTCCTTCGCATATTGAACCATCCCAGAGGCAAAATCAACGCCAATCACCATCGCCTCAGGGAAGAGGTTGTGCAATTTGTAAGTCAAGTACCCCGTGCCCATCCCAACGTCAAGGATATTGGAACAATTTTCTTTGTATGCAATCTTTTTAATGAGCTCTCGGCCAATTTCTCTCTGTAAACTGGCAAAGACCTCATACTGCATTGCCGAATCGGAAAAGGCTTTGCGGATTTTGTTATCAATCAATTTCAAAAACATACTCGTTAGTATTAATGTTTTGACGATGTTTTTAAAAATTCTTCTAAGACGCAATTGAATTCATGCGGTTTACTTAAAAAAGGGAAATGGCCACAGTCATTGAACCAAGCAAACCGTGCCGAAGGCAATTTCTCCTTTAAATCAGAAATCATCACCCAAGGACAAATATTATCCTCGGTGCCACTAATAAACTGAATCGGCACATCAATGCGATAAAGCACCTCTCTTAAATCCTCTTTTTCCAAAATATCCAGTAAATTTAATAACGCCTCACGTTCGGGAATCTTATCGGTCTTACGAAACGTCTGCAGCCACTTGAATCGACGACTCTTGCGTTCCTCTTTGGTAAAGAGCGAACGGAAAAAAATATTGATGATCGCTGGATAATCCGTTTCCAACTGTTGGGACAATTTTCGCATCCGCTGCACATCCATACCATAAGGGTTATCTTTGGAAAAAGAAAGTTTGGCTTGAGTCCCGACAAAGACAAAACGCGCAATGACAGGCGGTGCTATCTCAAAAATTTTCAAGCCCACCAGCCCTCCGAACGAGCTTCCCACAATCGTGAGCGGTACCAAGTTCAATTGATTTAAAATCTCAATAATGGAAAGAGCCGTTTCACTTAACGTCATTGGCTGCCAAGTCGTGTTCCCATGACCCGGTAAATCCAGAGCCATGACTTTATACGCCTGGGAAAAATATTTAAACTGCTGTCGCCAAATCAATCGATTAACACCCCAGCCATGAATAAAAAAAATTGTTTGTCCTTCTCCTTCAATATCGTAATACCATTGCATACCGCTTTTCGTTGTTATATAAGGCATAGCTCTTTCCCTACTGCTTTCAGCTGTTCCAAAGCACAATCTAAATCCGTAGATGTGTGAGTAGCCATCACCGTTAATCTCAATCGGGCGGTGTTGTTGGGAATCGTTGGCGGACGTATCGCTGAAACAAAGACTCCGCGTTTAAATAATCGCTTAGAGAATTCAACAGCCAAATCAGATTCTTTCATTAAAATCGGGATAATGGGCGTTTGCGTCATCATCGTATCAAATCCAAATTTTTTTAATTCGTTCAATAGATAGTTTGTATTATTCCAAAGCTTTTGACGCAATGGCGGCTCTTTCTCAATGATTTCAATGGCCTTGTAAGACGCGGCGGCAATGCCCGGCGGCATCGCGGTTGTGTAAATAAAACTGCGCGCCTGATTGATTAAAAAAGAAATTAGCTCTAATGATCCACACACATAAGCGCCAAATGAACCAGCCGCTTTCGAAAGCGTTCCCATTTGGATATCGATTTTGTCTTCCAGACCAAAATGTTCGGCCGCACCTTTACCATTTTTCCCCAAAACACCGAAGGCATGCGCTTCGTCAAGCATCAGCCAGCAATCATACTTTTGAGCCAACGCCACGATTTTCTCTAACGGGGCAATGTCTCCGTCCATGCTAAAAACACTATCCGTGATAATCGCACGTTTTTTATAACCGGAAAAATTCTTTAACATATTTTCTAAAGCGGTCATGTCCTTATGTGGATACCGTTTGAATTCGGCACGGCTTAATAAAATTCCGTCGATAATCGATGCATGATTTAATCGATCGGCAAAAATAATATCGTCGCGATCAAATAAGCTCGAGATAATTCCAACATTGGCCATGTAACCTGTACTAAAAACAAGACAGGCTTCTGTTCCCTTAAAGTGCTCTATCTTTTCTTCCAATAATTTATGGGCGTTCATGTTGCCACAGACCAAACGTGAAGCACCCGAACTCAATCCTTCGCGTTGAATGCATTCGATAGCGGCTTGCTTTAACCGAGGATCATTCGCCAGTCCCAAATAATTATTGGAACAAAAATTCAAAACTTTTTGACCATCGATCGTTATTCTTGCTTCCTGCGCTCCCTCAACGAGGCGTAAGGTCCGCTTAAGACCTTTTTGTTCTAAATCAGTGAGACCGTCTTGTAAAAAAATATTTAGCATATTAAAAGTTTTGAAGAGTCACCAGCTCATGGCGTGGTAACTTTATCAACGCACCACCACAACATCCCCCGCCATTTTCTTAACAATAGTTCCCATGTCATTACGAATCAAAAGACCACCGTCTTTATCAATATCAAACGCCTCTCCTTCCGTTGTTCCCGCAGGATCGACAATACGAATACGGCGTCCCAAGGTTAACGAAAGCTCTTTCCATTGATGCACCACCGGGGAAAATCCTTCTTTTTTTAGTCGTTCATACCATCGTTCAAAAGCCCGTAAGATTTCTTGAATAATCTCAACTCGGGAAAATGATTTTTGTAAAACAGTTTTGATCGATGTCCCGCCAAAGGGAAGTTGACTTGTTGAGGAATTCACATTAAGACCAATTCCGACCACGACAAATTTCACTTGGTCCACTTCCGCACTTAATTCGGTTAAAATGCCAGCCAGTTTTAGGTTGTCAACCATCAAATCGTTGGGCCATTTAATGGCCGGTTCAAGACCCGTTACCTTTTTAATCGCTTCCGAAACGGCAACCGCACACAATAAAGTTAATCGTGCCACCTCCGAGGGGGACAGTTGTGGTCGTAAAATAATCGACATATAAATTCCTTTGCCCTTAGGGGAAGCCCAGCTGCGCCCTAACCGACCGCGACCTTTGGTTTGTCCTTCCGCACACACCACCGTCCCTTCGGGAGCGCCCTCGACACCCAATTCAAAGGCTTCATCCATCGTGGAATGCACCGTCTCATAATAAACAATTTTTTGGCCAAATATTTTTGTGCCTAAATCAAATTTAATTTCAAAGGGAAAAAGTTTGTCGGGCGAGGCCACCAAACTATAACCAAGATGGGGCACCGCAATAATTTCATAACCGTGTTTGCGTAATTCCTGAATATTTTTCCAAATACCAGCACGGCTGATATTCAAATGATGACTTATTTCTTCACCCGAAATATAGCCATGACTTTTTTTAAGATAATGGAGAATTCGTTCTTGCATTGTTCGTTGTTCGGGAATCGGGGTTCGGATTTCGTAAACGTTAAACTAAACGATTCACTATATCCAATATCCGATCCCCAATTAAATCCGCAACCTCTTCACAATCCCCGGCAATTGTTCCAAAAAATAATCCACTTCTTCTGAGGTTGTCCAACGGCCGATGGTAATTCGAAGAGAACCAAAAGCCAAATCATCCGATAAACCAATTGCCCGTAAAACATGTGAAGGTTCCATGGCTCCCGAGGTACACGCTGAACCCATGGAAGCAGCAATACCCATCATATCAAGGCTCGTTAATAAAGTTTCGCCTTGAACTTTATCAAAAGAGAAATGAGCGTTGTTCGGTAAACGCTTTGTGGGATGCCCATTAAAGGTCACACCATCAATTCTTTTGGTGACTTCATTGATAATTTTGTTGCGGAGTTTGGTCTGAACTTCGATTTCTTGTGACATTTTTTCTCGACACAGTTCAATGGCTTGAGCCAAGCCGACCGCGCCAGCCACATTCTGCGTTGAGGCTCGTCTTCCTTTTTCCTGATCCCCGCCCATAAGATAGGAGTCAACCGGTGTTCCTTTACGCACATACAAAGCCCCCACCCCTTTGGGGCCATAAAATTTATGGGCGGATAAGGACAAGACATCCGCTCCTATTTCATTGACATTGACTGGGAGATGCCCAGTCATCTGCACCGCATCGACATGAAATAAAATTTTTCTTTCTTTTGCAATCTTGCCGATTTCGGCAACAGGCTGAATTGCCCCGATCTCATTATTGGCATACATTACCGAAATTAAAATAGTTTGGTTAATAATTGCCTTCTTTATGTCATGGGGATCAACTAACCCTGTTTTATCAACATTAATATAAGTGATTTTGAACCCTTGTTTTGCTAGAAATTCTATCGGTTCAAGGACGGAGTGATGCTCTATCTTCGAAACTATGATATGATTACCTTTTCCTTTAAGATGGTACGCTAAACCGATAATGGCTTGATTATTTGATTCTGTAGCCCCCGAGGTAAAAATAATCTCCTCTGACTTGGCTCCTAAAAAGTGCGCTAATGTCTCCCGTGCATTTTCTAGAGCTTTACTGGCCTCACGACCAAAGGTGTGCGGACTTGTGGCGTTACCAAATTTTTCAAAAAAATAGGATTCCATCGCCTTAATCACTTCGGGATCGGCAGGGGTTGTGGCTGCATAGTCTAAATAAATTCGATGCATGACTTCCTTTTTAAAAACAGCTTCTCAATACTACCGCGATTTGCTTTCATTGTCAACTCTCTCTTAGATAAAGGTTTACAAACTAAATCTGTCTTTCCTTGAATTAATTAGAATTCTCTTATCCTCTCGTTCGAGCAGCTCATTGACAAAAGTATTTGCCAATGATATATTGACTGAGATTTTTGAAAGGAACATGTTAACCTTTATAAAATTCTTCTAAAAAATTAGGGGGCTGCCCCGCCTTTGGCGGGACTGCCCCATTCCATTCTTAATAAAAATTAAGGTAGAATGGGGGCTGCCGTCACTTACCTTATTATTAAGAAGAAGTGACGACTGTCCCGATTTCATCTAAATACGTTTAAGGAAAATCGGGGCTGTAGCTCAGCTGGGAGAGCGCTTCAATGGCATTGAAGAGGTCACGAGTTCGATCCTCGTCAGCTCCACAAACTTGATGAGGGGTTTCCGCCCCGCCATAAGCGGGGCGAGACCTCGCCCTTAAAAATTTTAATTTAATGGCGGGCGATCCCCCTCAGCTCCACGTATTTTTTTTACACTTGTTGAGCGAAGCGAAGACAAGCGTTAGCAAAATACGCTCCGAGGGTACAAAGTAACCGAGGAGCTACCATTAAAATACTTTCACCCAAAATTTCGTAGAACAAAGGATCTCGCCTATTGAAACACTACCAAACAATCCTTACAATTGGAATCACTGAGATATTCATCGGGGGAATTACGTTCCTATTGACTATAGGCTCCCTAGTGTTATCTGTTAATCAAAAATCTCCCAATGTATTAACTTTTGTAATAGTTACGTCAATTATATCCAGTCTGATCGGTATTGGAATACTTAAGTTTAATAAAGTTGCTTATCAAACATTGCTATATTTTTCTTCAGTTATTCTATTAAGTAAAATCTTAATACTTATGGACATTATTCAATTAAATGGAGAATTAGAAACCACTATTCATCCCGATATAAAAAGTGGAATATCCATCTTATATCACGGCTTTGTCATTTTTTATCTTCAGAGAGCTAAGATACGGGAAATTTTTCAAGGACAGAGATAGATAAAATATAAGGAGCATAATCGCTGCTCCACCTTCTCTACAAAATATTAAAGGGTAGGTGGGACTGCATCAAATTTTCCTGCATAAATTTAATTTCAGGTTAAATTGTGATAATTTGATGCTGGAGTGGCGGAACTGGTATACGCGCCGGTCTCAAAAACCGGTGAGGGCAACCTCGTGAGGGTTCAACTCCCTCCTCCAGCACCAACTCAAATTAAATTTTATGGTGGTTGGTACTGCGCTGCCCTTGACTTCAACAATTAAATTGAAGGAAAGTCAGGGCAGCATCAATCCCACCCTCTGCAAAATTCCTAAAAACAGTAGTGCGGTTTTCATTTCGTTTTATATAATTAAAGATAATGAATACACCCAGTAAAATGAGATTACTTTATTACTTCATTACTTTAGCACTATTTAACCTCATCGTTTATTTCCCATCATTCTTTCACACGCCAAGATCAGACCAGTTGGTTTACCTAGCAAACGTTGCTTATCAACAAGACTGGGTTTCGTTAGCTCTAAAAAATTACGCTATGAACCGGGTGGATTTGCCTTTCAATATGAAAGATGATTTATTATTTCGTCCAATAGTGTATATTTTCCTGGGAACAGAAAAATGGCTCTTTGGATATCATTTTATATATTGGCAGATAACTGGATTCCTTCTTCACCTTGCCGTTCTGTGGTTTCTTTTAAAATTATTACTGCAAACTAAAGAAAGCTTTTTTGCCTTTCTTCTGGCTGCCTTTTTCTCAATCTTAAATGCTGGATTCGAAATGGTTATCTGGAGCAATGTCAACAGCTACTTAAT
>JAHFGK010000095.1 GCA_023247475.1 Candidatus Omnitrophota bacterium | reverse complement strand
TTTGCTACCTTTATTGATTTTCAACACCGGATTATTCCGGATGAGGTGAGTGTGGGAGGTATGGTTGTAGGAATTGTTTTTAGCTTTTTAATTCCTGCACTCCAAGGAGTGACAACAACGCAGTCCCCTTGGATTTATAATCATCTGGGATCGTTGGGGAAATCCTTGTTGGGAGTTCTAGTCGGAGGGGGATCCATTTATGCCATGGGAATGATTGGGGAACTTCTTTTTCGAAAAGAGGCCATGGGAGGAGGCGATGTTAAATTTTTAGCGATGGTTGGTTCCTTTTTGGGTTGGAAACTAGTTTTATTGACATTTTTTCTTTCTCCCTTTTTAGGTGGCGTCTATGGAGTCGTGGAGAAAATTCGTGTTAAAGAGAGCGCTATTGCTTATGGACCGTTTTTAGCCATGAGTACCGTGATTAGTATGTTTTGGGGAGAGGAGATTATTAAGTTCATTATGCGAGGTTATGGATTTTAAAGTAGATCCATTTAATTAATACAATATTGAGATCCCCGGATAAAAACTACCCAGCTTTTAGATAAGGCTGGGTAGTTTTTTAAAGAATATAAATAAAGATAAGGATTCTTAAGCTAATTATTTGACACACTCGAGGGGCTGTGTTACAATCGGCCATGATTAAGAACAAAAATATTGTTTTAATTGGATTTATGGGCTCAGGTAAAACTGTGGTAGCCAAAGCCTTAGCAAAAGAATTAAAACGTACCGTTATATCGACAGATGAACTCATTGAAAAGAAAGAAAAAAAGATCATACGTGAAATTTTCCGCGAATCGGGTGAAAATTATTTCCGCCGATTAGAAAGGGAGGCCGTTAAAGAAATCTCTCAGAAGGAAAATGTGATCATAGATTGCGGCGGTGGGGTTGTCATTAATCCCGATAATATGGCAGATTTAAGACATAACGGAATTATTTTTTACCTTTCCACAAGTCCGGAGTATATTTACAAAAGGGTCAAAGACCATCCTCACCGGCCGCTGCTTAATGTCGACGATCCTTTAAGAAAAATTAAAGAATTATTGGAGAAAAGAAAGAAGTTTTACGAAAAGGCCGATTATACCTTAGATACAAATGGGAAAACGCCTGAACAAAATTGTGAGGAGGTTTTAGAAATTATTCGCCATGAATGAAAACGATGCGCTTTTGATATTGAATGCGGTTTCTGGTTTGGGAAATGCCCGGATTCGAAATCTTATTGAACGCTTTGGGTCGACCGTTGAAGTCTTAAAGCTTAAGGAACGAGTCTTAAGGGAAGAAAACCTACTTCCGCACGAGGTTATCAAAAACCTCCTTCAATTCCCATACGACAAGTTTTTAAAAGAGGAATATGAGCTGATGAAACGACATCAGGTCAATCTTATTCCTTACTTTTCCAGTGATTATTCTAAAAATTTACGTGAGATTCCCGATGCTCCGGTTATACTTTATGTGAAAGGTGATCTGGCCCTCATTAGTGACATGGCCGTGGCCATGGTCGGTTCACGACGGGCTTCTTTGTATGGATTATCTGTTGCACAGAAATTTTCCTGTGCATTAGCGGAATTAGGAATCACCATTGTCTCGGGAATGGCCAGAGGGATTGATACCGCTTCCCACCGTGGTTGTCTCAAGGCTCGCGGTTCAACCGTAGCTGTTATGGGCTGCGGCTTGTCCCAAATCTATCCTCCGGAAAATAAACAACTCTTTAAAGAGATTGCTCAAAGCGGTGCTATTATTTCGGAATTCCCGATGGAGATGCAACCCTTGGGATTCAATTTCCCCCGACGTAATCGCATTATCAGCGGCCTTTCTTTAGGAGTGATTGTTGTTGAGGCGTCTTTGAAAAGCGGAGCCTTAGTAACAGCCCAGTTTGCTTTAGAACAGGGCAGAGAAGTTTTTGCTGTCCCTGGTCATGTGGATCATCCCAATTCGGCAGGCGTCCATAGCTTGATCAAACAAGGGGCAAAATTGGTCAATTGTATTGATGATGTTTTAGAAGAGCTGAAACCCCAATTTGAATTTCATCGCGAAGAGGAGAAAAACCTAGAACCTAAACCGCAGAGGCCTCATCCTGCAATTGGATTGACGTCGCAAGAGGAAAATATTTATAATCACCTTAGCGATCATCCAATTCATATTGATGATTTAGTGCATCAGTGTGATTTTTCTTTTCCCAACTTAATGAGTTTGTTATTAAGTCTTGAGTTAAAACACTGCGTTCGACAATTGCCGGGAAAATTATTTGTTAAGGTAGCGAACGGATAAATTGAATCCAAGGTATAAAAATTTATGAGCAAATCGTTGGTTATTGTAGAATCACCTGCCAAGGTCAAGACCATTAATAAAATATTGGGAAGCAAATTTAAGGTTGTCTCCTCCATGGGGCATCTCATTGATCTTCCAAAATCAACACTGGGTGTGGATCTGGCACATAATTTTGAACCGAAGTTTATTATTGTTCGGGACAAACAAAAGGTTTTAAGTCAATTAAAGAAAGAAGCAAAATCAAAATCACAGATTTATGTGGCTACCGACCCCGATCGCGAGGGAGAAGCCATTGGTTGGAACATTGTCAATCATGTGGCAGATGACGGACAAAAAGTTCACCGAGTCACGTTTCAAGAAATTACCAAAGACGCTGTTTTAAAGGCCTTCCAGAATCCTCGGAATTTTGACTCCAAAAAGGTTGACGCCCAGATTGCCCGACGGATTTTAGACCGAATCGTCGGGTATTTGATCAGTCCGCTTTTGTGGAAGAAGGTTGGCTCGCGGTTAAGTGCCGGACGTGTCCAGTCGGTGGCGTTGCGTTTGATTGTTGAACGAGAACGGGAGATCAAGAATTTTATCCCGCAAGAATATTGGCAGATCGCTGTTGATTTAAGAAAAGCCCACCGACAAGATGTTTTAACGGCCCAACTGGATAAAATTAATAATCAAAAAATCGATTTAAAGACCAAAGAACAAGCGGAAAAGATAGCTGCGCAGATCAAAAAAGAACATTTTGTCGTCTCCAATATTATTCAACGGGAAGTTAAACGAAATCCCTCGCCACCGTTTATCACTAGCACCTTACAGCAAGAGGCCTTCAATCGATTACGTTTTAACGCCAATAAAACCATGATGATTGCCCAGCAACTGTATGAGGGAATCGAAATCGGTGACGGCGAGCCCGTGGGTCTTATTACCTATATGCGTACGGATTCGGTCAATATCTCACAGGAAGCGATTGTCAAGGTACGCCAATTTATCCAAAAGAATTTTGGAGAACAATATCTTCCTAAAACGCCAAATCTCTATAAATCCAAAAAGACAGCTCAAGAGGCGCATGAGGCTATCCGTCCTTCGGATGTGATGAATCGGCCAGATGATATCAAGAAATATTTGGAACCAGACCAATTTAAACTATATGAACTCATTTGGCGACGATTTGTCAGTTGTCAGATGGTTCCCGCCATTTACCAAAATAAGAAGATTGAAATCACCGCTGGGACATTTTTATTTGGCGTGTCGGGATCAACTCTTTTGTTTGACGGATATTTAATTATGGATAATGAGGTCAAGGAGGAAGAGACTAAGATAGATTTATCTCTTTACCATAAAGGAGAAGCGTTAGAATTGGTGGCAGTCAAGCCCACCCAACATTTCACCAAGCCGCCGCCGCGCTATTCGGATGCTAGTTTAGTTCGGGCTTTAGAAGAGAATGGGATTGGTCGCCCCAGCACTTATGCTTCGATCATACAAACCCTAGTAATTCGTAATTATGTGATACGAGAACGGGGATATTTTATGGCCACGGAATTAGGCATGCAGATTTGTGACCTTTTGGTGGAATATTTTGCCAAGATTATGGATGTTGGTTTTACCGCCAAGATGGAGGAAAACTTGGATTTAGTAGAAGAAGGAAAATTAAATTATATTAAATTGCTTCATGAATTTTATGAGCCATTTAAAGAGGAATTAGAATATGCCACCAAAACCATTGAGAGGACACAAACTTTTGTGGATCGAACCTGTCCCCAATGCGGACGACAGATGGTCATCAAATGGGGACGGCGCGGTAAATTTTTAAGTTGCTCGGGATTCCCCCAATGTAAATTCGCCCAACCTTTTCTTTTAGGCATCAAATGTCCGCAAGCAGATTGTAACGGTGAATTAGTCAAGCGCCGCTCCCGGCAAGGACGCACTTTTTACGGTTGCAGCAATTATCCTAAATGTACCTACATCACGAATAAGTTACCTGAAGGAGCGACGGACTCTTGAATTGGTCATGAATCGATATCTCGATAAATTTTTATCCTATCTAGAAATTGAGAAAAACCATTCCATCCATACCCTCGTTAATTATAAGATTGACTTGATTGACTTTTTTAATTTAATTGGTGATATTCCTGTTGAGAAAGTTGATTATCTCACCTTACGTAAATATTTGGCGCAGTTACGCACGAAGTCCTACCGACCGAGGACACTGGCCAGAAAACTTTCTTCCTTACGAAGTTTTTTTAAATTTTTAAATCGGGAAGGATATATTAAAGAGAATCCAGCCCTTCTTATACAAACCCCCAAATTAGATAAGCTATTACCTAAATTTCTTACCGAACAACAAATGAATGAGTTAATCGAATCCCCGAAACTTACCGATAAATTTGGCCAACGAGATCGAGCCATCTTGGAGACTCTTTATAGCGCCGGGATTCGTGTTAGTGAATTAGTGGGGCTCAATGTCGAGAATATTGATTTTATAAGTAATCTCATCAAAGTTGCGGGGAAAGGAAAAAAAGAACGGTTGACTCCGATTGGTGATAAAGCCTTAGAAGCCATTCGTGATTATTTGGATCATCGTAAGCATAAAAGTAGTACCGTCTTTTTAAATAAAAATGGCACTCGATTATCGGCCAAGAGTGTCTGTGATATTACCCACAAGTATATCAAACTGACGAGTACTAATCAGAATATCTCCCCTCATGTGTTACGGCATTCTTTTGCCACACATCTTCTGAATAGAGGTGCGGACTTACGTTCCGTTCAAGAATTGTTAGGTCATGTAAATCTTTCCACGACCCAAGTGTACACTCATTTGACTACTGAACGATTAAAAAGTATTTATGATAAAGCTCACCCAAGAGCTTAAAGATTGATAAGCCCTTCATGTTTATCCTATATGAATTAATTCTTTGGATTGCCTTTATAATTTATTTTCCCATTCTAGTTTTAAAAAAGAAATGGCATAAAAGATTTTTTACACGTTTGGGATTTATTTCATTCGACTTAAAATCACGTATTCATCCGAATAAAAACATTTGGATCCATGCCGTCAGTGTCGGAGAGGTTTTGGCTGTATTAAGGTTAGTGCAGCAGATTAAAGAAAGATTTCCGCAATACCAAATCGTCCTTTCGGCCGTCACGAAAACAGGATATCAGGTCGCAGCCCAGCATATTAAGGATCCCGATGTCGTGCTCTACGCTCCTCTGGATTTTAGTTTTAGTGTCTATCAATACGTAAAGGCAATTCAACCGAAAATTTATATCGCAACGGAAACCGAAATTTGGCCGAACTTGTTTAGGGTTCTTCACAAAAATCAAATTCCTATTGTATTGATCAACGGACGGATTTCGGATAAATCTTATCACGGCTATAAAAAAGTTAGTTTTTTTATACGCCGGATTCTACAGCAAGTCGATGCCTTTTGTATGCAGAGTCCCCTCGATGTGGAACGCATTATTTCATTAGGAGCCCTTAAACAGCGAGTGCATATGGTTGGTAATGTCAAATTCGATGAATTGGTGGAATCTAGTTCCTATACTTTAGAGCAAGTTGGGTTTAGTCAAGGCGATTGTTTGTGGATTGCCGGGAGTACTCATCCAGGTGAGGAAGAAATGATTCTTGATGTGTACAAATCCATTTATCAGGATTTCCCGCAGCTACGACTGGTGATTGCCCCCCGTCATATTGAACGAATTGAAGAAGTCATAAAGATCATTGCTGCCAAAGGCTTTTTAGCACTCAAACTTTCACAGATTCGTAATAATCGTTTCGATCAAAATGCCGTAGTCGTTGTTGATCTTATGGGGAAGCTACGTGCCCTTTACCCTTTAGCGAAAATTGTTTTTATTGGTAAGACACTTGTTCCTGGCGGGGGACAGAATATGATTGAGCCAGCCTATTTTGGCAAACCGGTTTTAGTGGGGCCATATACCGAGAATTTTAGGGACGTTATGAACATCTTCCTGGAATCAGCAGGAATCATTCAAGTTCAGAATGCGCAAGAATTTTTGTCAAAAATTGTTTATTTATTCAGACATCCTGAAGAAATGAAAAGAATAGGCCAGATTGCCCAAGGAGTTGTTCAGAAGCAGCAAGGCGCAACGGCAAAAACTCTACAAATTATCACACATGTTTTAAGCCATTCTCAATCACCAAACTCGCCAGCCACGACTACTCTTTAGTATATATCGAATAAATAAAAATGCTCTTTTTATTATATAATGTTGTAGAATGATACACGTTTTTTAAGGATCGATAATAGGTAGGAGTCTTCATTCGCATGAGACGATATATATATTCCTTGATGACAGATGAGAAAAAGGGGATCGTTGCCCAATGCCTTAAATTTTTTTTGTTTCTATTATCCTTGTTCTATAGCCTTGGCGTCAGAATCATTGTGTGGTGTTATCAAAAAAGATTATTAAGATCGTATGATCTGGATAAACCTGTTATTAGTATCGGCAATTTAACTTTAGGAGGTTCGGGTAAAACCCCTTTGGTGGAACGAGTTGCCCAAGAGTTAAAAAATCATGATTTAAAGCCAGTGATTCTTATTCGGGGGTATATGCTCTCTGGGAATACACAGGATAATTCCCTTATCCCCGAAAGTGATGAGGCAGCGATGTTGGCAGTCTCTTTAAGAAATATCCCCGTGATTGTTGGTCGAGATAGAGTCCGTAATGCAGTGGGAGTTGAGAAGACCACACCTGTGGATGTTTTCCTTCTGGATGATGGGTTCCAACATTGGCGTATGAAACGGAATATCGATATTGTCATTCTCGATTCCACTAATCCTTTTGGTAACGGTCATCTTATTCCGCGGGGAATCTTACGAGAACCGCAAAGTTCTTTATCCCGGGCAGGGATTTTCATTTTAACCAAAACAGATGCAGGCAAGAATCAAATTGATGTCCTTAAGAGCCAATTAAAAGTGTTTAATCCTACGGCACTCATCGTTGAGGCTGTGCATCGACCAGTGTCCCTTATTGATTTGTGTGATGGGGATGACGAATTGAAGTTGGCGCTCTTAGATGGTAAGGTCATTTGTTCATTTTGTAGTATCGGAGATTCAAGTTCTTTTGAAAAAAGTTTATTATCTTTGGGCGTCGATTTAAAAAGAAATTTTTCTTTTATGGACCATCATATCTATGATAAAAAAGATATCATCGCCATTATAAAATATTGTCAGGAAAATCAAATTAGGATCGTTGTCACGACACAAAAGGATGCCGTCAAGTTAAATTCCTATCGGGCTTTATTCTGTGAATCCATGCAATTATTGAGTTTAAAAATTCAAATGCAGTTTGTTAAGGGAGAATATGAATTCTTTCAGAGAATATTTAGTCTATTTAATCGTTAGAGTCTTCGGGATTTTGATCCGTTGTCTTCCCCGCAAATCATCTCTACGCATAGGACGGATGATGGGCACCACAGCCTATTATTGCGATATGAAACGCAAATCGATTGTCTATGCGAATCTTAAATTGGCCTTCGCGGGAACTAAAACCCCTGATGAACTTAAAAATATTGCGAAAGCATTATTTAAAAATTATGGTCAAAATTTGATCGAACTTTTACGTCTGCCACTTATTCACTCTTCCAATTATGAACAGTATGTGAAGATTGAAGGTAAGGAACATATTGAGGAGGCTCTGCAACAAAAGAAAGGCGTGATCCTTTTGGCCATGCATTTTGGGAGCTGGGAATTGGCAAGTGCGGCCTTTGGGCTTCTGGGACATACTTATAAGGTTTTTGTTAAACAACAGAAAAAATTTATCAAACTCAATGAATTGTTGAATGCCCATCGAGCGGCGGGGGGATCCGTGGTTCTTTCGCGAGGGGCAGGAACACGTGACGTTATTAAGGGATTACAGAATAACGAAATTATCGGGATGGTTGTTGATCAAGGAGGAAGGGAAGGGGTCCTCGTTCCCTTTTTTAACCGACGAGCTTCCATGTCTGTAGGCGCGATCCGGATGGGATTAAAGTTTGGTGTCCCTTTATGTTTCTCCGTCATTGTTCGCGAGAAAGATCTTTCTCATCGGCTTATTCTTCATCCTCCGTTGAAATTGGAACAAACAGGAAATTTAGAGCAAGATATCATGACCAATTTACGTAAAATAACACATATCATGGAGGATTATATTCGTCAGTATCCAGCGGAGTATATGTGGTTTTATAAGATATGGAAATATTCCAATGAATCGACAACTGTGATCTTAACGGATGATAAGACGGGGCACCTGCGGCAGTCTCAGGCGGTTGCCAAAATGATCTCCACCGCCTTAGCCGAGAGAGGGATCCAATCCAATATGAAGATTCAAGAGGTGAAGTTTAAAAGTCAATTAGCCGAAGAATGGATATCGATTTTAAGCCTTATAATGAATCCTTTTATTTTCCAGGGCAGGCTAGGCTTTATGAAATGGTTTTTAACGGCAGAATCATTTAAACGAATTATGTCAACGAAGGC
>JAHFGK010000094.1 GCA_023247475.1 Candidatus Omnitrophota bacterium | reverse complement strand
AATGATAGTCGCTTATATTTGCCTTATAAAATCCTGCGTTACGATTCCAATCATTTAGAAGTTAAAGTGCAAATCCCTACTGAACACCGATTTGTATGGATGATGTACAGTGATGTCTGGCGTCCGCAATGGAAAGCCTTAATCAATGGAAAACTCACTTCTATCTTTCAGAGCAATCTGGCCTACAAGGCTGTTCTGCTTAATTCCGGCAACAATCACATTCATTTCTATTTTCAAAATAATTTGCTAAAATTCTTACAAACACTGGTTAGCCTAAATGCCTTAGTTTGGTTAATTATATACTCAACCATTGATCCTTTAGTCCTTTCAAACAATCAATGAAAAATAATAAAAACTCTTTTCAACTGGTCAATTATTTGATTATTCTTTTCGTTTCCTTCTTAATTCTTAGCCCCAGTCTCGTGACCGGAAAATGGTTCACTACCCATGACGGCTGGACAAAAATTTGTCATATAGATGAATTTCGCGAAGCCCTTTTACACGGTGTTTTTTATCCCCGCTGGTTACCAGACCTGTATGGAGGATACGGATATCCTTTCTTTGTTTTTTATCCGCCCGGATTCTTTTACCTCGTCTTTCCATTCACTTTCTTACCAGGATATCCATTATCCACTTTATACTTGGTCATGATTCTTATTTTATTCTTAGGAGGGTTAGGGATATACAAAATTAGCCGGATTTTTTCTGATGATTTTCTTGCCCTTTACTCTTCTGTATGGTTTTTATTAACTCCTTACCTGTATGTAGAAATATTTGTCCGGGGAGATTGGAATGAATTGATGGCGATCACTCTTTGTCCTTGGTTGTTATACTTTATCATCCGACTCAAAAACAGCATCCAATCCCAACAAGTATTTTTACTGCCTCTCTTTGTTCATGCGGGATTAGTTTCACTGGTTATTCTCATTCATCCATTGATTGCGATCATGTTTCTGGCGATCTATCCTTTTATTGTTTTTCCACTCATTTTCGAGAATAATAGGAATCGCAAAGAGATTATTTTCAGAATCATAATTTCTACGTTATTGGGAATCATTCTCAGTTCTCCCTACTGGTTAACCGCTTTACAGATGAAAGAATTCGTTAATTATGAAGTGTGGCATTCCGGTTATTTTGCGGCTGAGAAACATCTCCTCCGGTTTGGACAATTATTTTCCCGATTCTGGGGATTTGGAGGATCCCTGCCGGATAATGCCCCAGATGGGATGTCCTTCCAATTAGGCTTTCCTCATTTTATGCTGGCTACTTTAGGTGCTTTTGTGGGAAGGAAAAATAGATTTATTGTATTTTTATATATTGTTTACTGGCTATCCATTTTTCTGATGACCCCTTTGTCAAAGTTCATTTGGCAATCTCTTCCCATCTTTAAAGATTTCCAATTTCCCTGGAGGATTCTCGGGATCACCGCTATTGTGCAAACTTTGTGTCTGTTGGGATTGAAACACCTTCCCTTGAAACACAAAAAAATACTTTTGATGATCATCTTAGGGATATCTCTTTGGTGGTATCACGATCAATTGCAGGTTCAATATGCGTTTGATGTTATTAAGGACGTCAAAAATAATCGGCAAAACATGACCCAGAGTTTCTTCGTTCATTGGCAGCCCGATGGTTTTATTCCTAAAATTGCTCTTCGACACCCTCTTCAGGAACCTCGAAGAAATATCCCTCTTTTATTAGCACAAGCTCCCTCGTTTTTAAGTGAACTCCAAGGCAACAGTCAATTCCGGATAAAATATCTTGTTCATTGTCAGGACAGCTGTAAAGTTCTTATTAATCAAATTTATTTTCCCGGCTGGAAAATTTTTACCGATGGGAAAACTGTATCCAGAAAGGAAATGGAAAGTCATTTGATGATGGATGGTCGGATCCAACTTGTGTTAACGCCTAATCAAAGTCATACGATCGAGGCTTATTATGGGGGACCGCCTAATAAACTATTTCGGAATATGGTGGTGGGAATTTCCCTATTGGGATTTATCCTGGTTTATCTTTTTGAAAAAAGACATAAAATTAACAAAACATGAATCCTTGATGCCTACTCATTGAACAGTCGGAAAGATCTCTCTAACTTAATAAGGTTTGTCATATCAATCACGTAAGTTGATTCATCAACATCGTTGGCATCTTTTCCCCAAGTAATCTGTGGATGAAATTCCTTGAATTCTTTTTGACGTTTCAATTCTTTAAATGTTGCTTCAATCACGGCACCAACATTCCATTCATCCTGTGTTGTGTAATTACAGTATTCGTGATAACGCTGAGGACATATTCCGGGAGCCCGTGCCAGAATCATGTGGATCCGTTTGTGTTTCTTAAGATCGATTTGTTGACAATTCTGTTTAAGATAAAGAAATTCTAAAACACTGAATTTAAAACGGTAATTCAAAGAATTCTTATGAGTTTTAACCACACCATAAAGACACAGTATCAAAAGAATTCCTGTGAGCAGGCCTTGGGCATAAGGTTTTGGTAAAATCGAAAGCCACTGCATCAAAGCCCATACGAGGATAAGCATAGTAAAAAAACTCAGAGACGCAGTACACCGATACCACGGCGCATTCCCTACGGCAATTAAATTGGGCAAATAACTTAAAATCATTAATCCGATAAAAATAAAAAAATATTTTATCATCCGCCTTAGAGCTCCAATTTTTTCAATTGGATTTGGAGATCGCCGTAGAGTTCTATAAACAATAAGGATAATTGTTAAAAAAATAAATCCGGAGATGATCATCGGAAGAATTTTTCTAGGAAAAATATTCCATAAATTCAAAACATTAAGAACCGGCTCCTCAATAAACCATTTTAGTTTGCCCAAAAAATCTATGTTAATGCCGTAAGGGTTGTTAATGAACATCACGTAACGGATATAATGTGGTTTGAAAATTTGAAGGACCAAAAGATAAATCATTAAAGTCAAAAATCCTATCAAAAAGAAATTTAAGGATGAATTTTTCCCCTCGGAAGTTGGAAGAAAAATCGATTTTATATTTTGATGAATGAGAATCCAGGCCGCCGCCATTCCCCAGTATATCATTGCAGAAGGCTGATATGTTCCGAGGGATAAAAATAAAAGTCCCATGGCACTCCAAGTGGTTTTATTAAGAAAAAACTGCGAATTCAATTTTAAAAAAAATGTTTTTCGAACTAACACGGCGGAAAAAGCAGCAAGCGGAAAAGCTATTGTAATGTAGACCGCCTGCGACCATACCGCCAAAACCTGAAAAGATGGCAGCGTCAACACAGTTACGACAAACAATAAAGTGCTAATTAGATTAGGAAATAAAGGGCGAAGCCACTGAATCACTGCAACTCCCCATAAGCTCAAATTCACCAGATTAATAAATCGCAAAACCTTTAAGTCCGAAACGGAATTCACAAACCATCCAAAGAATGTTAGCCAAATACCGCCAAAAAATCTTCCCGCGGATACGTGTTCATTAAAAAGAACATGAAGTCTTAAACCTTCTTCTTTAAGTAAAAATCGATAGGCATCATAATGGACATAATAGCCTGTTATCGCCGGAAAATAAACAACAGATAATATGCCCAATAGACATGAGAAAAGGAAAATATTTTGAAGGTGTTGGAATTTGGGCCCCATGAGATATTTATTATCCATCTTTACAATCCTAGCTTCCCAACTATTTATTTATCTTTTTCAATTCCTCTGGCGAAATCTCATAAACAAGATAGGAATAAGCGACGTGATCAACCGGCTTGAAATTGTCCCTTAACCATTTATATTTTTCCGAATTTTTAGGATCGGAAATGCCGACAAGATGGTTGACGCGGACAATAACTTTTCCTGCAACTGGTGATTCCGGATTGACAATGGCCTCAGGATGTTTTTGCGTATATCGCCACAGATACCATCCATCCTGTCCCCAATCGAGATTTGAATCGGCTAAAATTTTATAGGCCTGCTTACGATCCCAAACGAGTTCATTAAAGTAAGAAAGATAATGAGGGAAATAGGAAAAGACAGAGAGGATTAAATAAGTTATCAGTAGAGAAAAAACTGTTTTAACTTTAAGATTCCATCCGCTCCAGGTTGTCAGGAGGTTGCCGCAAAAAATATATAAAAATGGGAAAATGATAAGAAAGTGACGTATGCCAATTTGACAGCGATAAAAGAAATTAAAATAAACGGTGAAAAATAGAATCGGTGCAAAAAGAAACATTTCATTTTGTAAAAAATTATATTTTTGACGTTTCCATACGTAGACAAAAATGGAGGAAAGAATAAATAATTGAATAACAATCGGAACTTTAAACAAAAAAGCACAAAAATAATAACCCGGAAACCCTTTAAAATCCGAGTTCACTAACCGTAATTCGCCCAACAAATAAATAGAACCGATGCTTTCACCGGTGCGTTCATTATATTTAACCCAATCCAGGCCTTGGACATAAGGATAAGGGAGCGGAACAAAAGGATTCAATGCACTTAGGTTCGATTGTATACATTGAAAGAACCGACACTTGAATTTGTATTCATTAAGCGGTATCATGGTGTGATTAAAAAGAAATCCTATATTAATAATAATGCAGCTGACCAATAAGAATAGAATTGTATATTTTAAAAAATTTTTAAAATACGCCCATAATTTCCTTAAGGCCTTTCTTTTAATTAATACCGATAGCTGTGGAATGAATTTAATAAAGGAGATTAGGAAAAAAATCGGATAGAGATAAGTACTTGTATATTTAGTTAACTGACTTAGTCCTAAAATTACAGCACTTAAAAAGGCCTTCCTCCATCCACCCGATTTAAGAAATTGCCAATAATAATAGGTGGCTATGGTGATCATGCAAGTGGCATATAGATCCGTGGTCATTAATTGTGAGTGGGCAATAATATTCGGGTCAAATACATAGAGGAGAAGCGAAAAAAGCCCGGCAAAAAAACCGTATAATTCTTTGGCCCATTTAAAAACAAAAAAAGCGAGTAACAAAGAAAAGAGAACCGTTACATATCTTCCTCGATTAATTTCTTCAATGTCCTTTGGGAAATACATATCTAGGTTTATGTCTTTATCGTGATACGGTATGACTTTATATTCAACCGGTTTTGATTGTGGCTGGAGAAATATTTTTAATCTATAGGGGATAATATTAAAGATCGAGAAGGGCATTTCGCTATCGCTAAACCGATTTGAATCCAAAGCTAAAATCCTTGAACCATAACCAAAATGTTTAAATTCATCGGTGGTCTCGGTATTGTGTCTAACACTCAGAATATTCATAATCAATAACGCACTGAGCAGCAATATAATTGGAAAACTTTGAAGCACTTTACTTGTCATTGTGGAGAAATTCCTTTATTCACGACGCATTTATCACCTATTATATCGAAAAAATATGAGTGATTAAATAAGCTTTTCCTATTAATACGGCCGAATTGTGGAATGAAAAAAGTAACATCCATCCCCTTGAAAAACATCCTTATCTTTCTGCTGATTTTTATAATCTTGTCGGCTGTCTATTATCCCGCAATTCAAGGGTACTATGGTCATCATGATGACTATTATTTCTGGATAAAAACCCCCAATGGCCTTCATGTCCAACATGAATTTGTTGTCTATTTAGGACGTTTTCTAGGCGCTGAGTTGCAGACCATGGCTGGAAGATTTATTCACTCTTTGAGAGATTTGAATTACCTTCGTTTTGTTAGCGTCTTCTGTATTAGTCTCTGCGCCTTCTCCTGCTATTTTTGGTTCCGGCCATACTTCCCCAACGCCATCAGTGCTTGTCTGTTTGCTATTCTCATTTTTACTTTACCACCATTTGAGGCCATTGTTGGATGGGCCATATGTTTCTACATCAGCATTGCACTATTTCTTGCGAGTTGTGCAGCGCATTTTGCCTTTCAATCCTCTTTAATAAAACCTTTCTGCAAATCACCAATTAACAAGTATTCCTTATTAGCATCATTATTCTTGTTTTCCTCTTTGGCAATATACCAATTTGCCGCAATGTTTTATTGGGTTATGGTATGTTTTTTTATTTTATCATCCTCAAGAAAACCATATGGAGAATTGAGGCATCAAATATTAAAATTTTTCTGTATTGGTCTTGGCACTATAGCCATTTATGCCTTTTTTCTTAATATTATTAACCCATATAATGTCGACTTAAATCCCAATGAAACCATGACATCATATAATCCGTATACCATTAAACAGAACTACTTGTTAAAGCTGGATTGGTTTATCATGGAGCCCTTATTCAACTCCTTAAATTTATGGGATATCATTCCCCACAACATTGATGTCGCCGTCACGATATTTCTTTTTATTCTTGTTACCTATTTATTTTCGTTAATAAAAATAACCTGGCTATCTGCCAAAAGACAAACGACAGTCCCTTCTGGTAGAATTACGTTTAACTTACTGATTACAATCTCTCTTATCCTATTAACCTTCATGCCAGGACTTTTTAATGTTGGACTGGCGCCATTTTATCGATGTTCCTCAGCTTTGACAACCTTGGTCGTTATTGGCCTGTTGTGGGCAATAAATGAATGGCTCTCTATTCTTAAAAAATCTTTGCGAGACTTTGTTCTTACGGCCATCGTTGTTTGGGGCTGTTTATTCGGTATGATCCAAGCCAATTTTAATGTCTACTATTATCGGGCCCTCCCCAGCAACTTGGAAGTTACTTTCCTCAAAAAAATTTTGCAGAAGCAAGATACAACAAAATTTCAGAGAATATATATCCGTAGACCACCTCATCTGATGATTCGGCGATATGATGAATTTGCAAATTTGACAATGCACACGGAACAAGATATTCCTTGGCTTTTAAAGTGCATTTTTGAGGAATTAGGAGAAAAAACTGTATTTAAGAGTATCTATCCTAATATCACCAACGGCTTTAATCCTCAACCTCCACCATCGGATAAACCCACACTCATTATTAATACGTATTGGCTCTATCACTTTTACGAAAAATTATTTTTTTCTATCTCTCCAAGCGTAGCCAAAACTGTACCCCTTCACGATGATCAACAAAGTGCTCATTAAAGCCAGCATACGGATGGTTTCAAAATTTATGATCACAACAGAAGTCAAGCCTTCCCTGATCTGTATCGTGGGGAGTGTGATGAAGGGTTATTTATATTTGCTTTCTTTATTTATACTTTGTTATAATTAACAAATCTTCAAAACTTTTAGTTTGAACATCCTCAAAAAATTTTATATCTCTATAATAAAAAATTGAAATCAATCTCTATTTTAAAATTAAACTTCTTCCCTTTGCGAAAATACCTTCTGCCATTCCTTGTTCTCCTCCATTTACTCATTACTATTTATCTTATCTGGGATCATCGCCTGACCGCTGGACACGATGGCTTTCAATATTTCTCCCAACAATACTATTTTCTTAATAATGTCATTCATGCTCATAAAATTCCGCAGTGGATCCCTTATATGACTCACGGAACCATTGCCACGTGGTGGTATTCTATACAAGCTGGGTTATTACAATCTGCCCTTTGTCTTATGGGAGATTGGTTCAAGGAATTTAACTTTCTGCCGATTTACAATATTGGAATCTTCATCGATGAGTTACTTTTATTATTGGGCACATGGCTGCTCGCGAAACGTTTCTTTTCATCGGATATCACTTGCTTTTTTGTTTCTTCCACCGTCATGGGTTCGTGCATCTGGATGTCTCAACCCTGGTGGAATTTCCATTTCTATTATGCTATTCCCCTTATTCTCCATTATGGCCATTCGTTTTTAGAAACGGGTCGATGGCGATATTTTTTTCTGGCAGGCAATCTCTTATCTATACAAACATTAGGCAACCTCCCCTATTTTATTCCTGTAACCACATTAGTCATTTTCTTATATTTTCTGTTTTACTTTATTTTTAATTATTCTCTCGTCCTAAAACAATTAAAAGCGATCCATTGGTCGATTAGGAGTTTTATTAGTTTAGGCTCAGTTATCGTCTCCTTAATTGTTGTCTACCTCGTATTAAAATTTGGGGTTAATCTGATCATCAACTATAATGCTGGACGTCAGCCCGATGGAAGTGTGTCTTTAGAGACATTCTTAACCTACGCGAGGAATACCAGTCTTACCAAATGGCTGGAACTTTTTTTAGGGATTTCTCCCGCTTTAGATTACACCGTATTCATTGGCTTTCTTCCTGTGATCCTTATACCATTAGGGTTAATTATTAATCGAGAAAGGAAATATTATCATTTTATAATCCTTACCATTATTCTCGTACTGTTTAGTATGGGCAACTTTATTTCTGTCTTTTTCTACTATACTTGGCCATTGATGAAATTTTACCGACATCTTGCCCTTGTTGCACCGATTATTAAATTTTTACTCTGTTTTCTGGCGGGCATTGGATTTGAAACCTTTTTTATTAAAGGGCAATTTAAACCATCAAGCTATCTGCTTTTATTCAGCTCGGCTATAATGTTCGCTATATCCATAACCCTTTTTACACTTGCACATAAATTTTACCTATCCAACAAAATTACAGATTTTTTAGTTTCCCGCGGGCTTCCAACCTTAACACCAGTACTTCTTAAGGGTGAATTACTTTATCATCGACTTATTACATCTTTCGCTTATGCTTTATTTACTTATCTATTAATTGGTTTTTTACCTGTGATCAATTTCCCAAAATATCGTACCTACATTATTAGTGCAGCTCTTTCTTTGCACCTATTCAATTTATATGAATATAATCTTTCCGAAATAAATCTGAGAACGAC
>JAHFGK010000093.1 GCA_023247475.1 Candidatus Omnitrophota bacterium | reverse complement strand
CAAGGATCAAATTATGAAAGAAAAATCGTTCTTTATGAACCTCTTAGAGCAAGGTGACTGGAATGACGGTGAGCGTTGTAGCTTACTCAAAGCGCTGAATCAAACAGAGCTGCATCATTTAGGGGGACTTAAAGTTGATTTTATGGTTCAGCAGTATTTTCCGGCTTCGAAAAAGACAAAACGGGAATTCCTGGAATTCTTTGGAAAATTACCGACGAGAAGTTCCTATGTAGAGAATGCAGTCTTCGCATCTTTGTTGAGAGAAGAGGATCATGATCTACAAAATAAAGTTAATGCCGTCTTGTCCGATTGGATGACGATCTCAAAATTTGAGTATCGAGATTCTCTTATTCCTTAAATTAGGGAAAGCAGCCATCAGCGCTTTGAAGGAAAATTGAAAATACGGGAGAGGCAGTATGATTGATGTGTGCTTGTTGCTAGAAGGGACTTATCCGTATGTGGCGGGAGGAGTTTCCTCATGGGTTTATCAACTGATTCAGGAATTCCATGATCTTAGTTTTGCTATCGTTTATTTGGGCTCGCATCGTTCAACGCCCCGGCGTTTACATTATGAGATTCCTAATAATGTGGTGGATATTCGTGAATTTTATTTATTTGATTATCGGGTAGAGAGGGAAAAAAATTTTCCAATAGCTAAAGAAAATCTTCAAAAGATGGAAGAATTCTTCCTTCAGGTTAAAAATAACGATACCGCAAGTTTCAATGATATTTATTATTTAGTTGGTCATCCACAAACAAGACGTTTAAGTCTTTTTGATTTGGTCTATTCCCGAGAGGCGTGGGAAATGGTTAAAAGACTTTATGCCCGAGAGGAAACAACCACCTCCTTTATTGACTATTTTTGGACATGGCGTTTTATTTATTTACCATTTTTTTCTCTTCTAAAAGTGGATTTACCCCGCGCTAAGGTTTATCATGCCGCCTCAACCGGGTACGCGGGGGTCCTGGGGGCCCTGTGCAAATTACGTTACGATCGTCCCTTTCTTTTGACCGAACATGGGATTTATACCCGGGAACGTAAGATCGAGATTTCACGAGCGGATTGGATTTATTCGGCTTCCGCAAATGAGATTAAGGTCGTGGAACGCAAGGATATTTTTAGAGAATGGTGGATTACCCTTTTTTCCTATTTTAGTCGTTTGACCTATGAACGGGCGGATGAAATTATTACCCTTTATGAGGGAAACCGTAAGATTCAAGTGGAAGAGGGAGCCGATCCGACCAAAATTAAAATTATTCCCAATGGAGTGGATTTTAAACGCTATGATGCACTAAAAAAGCAGGAACATAGCGGGCCCCTGCGGATCGGTTTCGTTGGGAGGGTCGTTCCTATTAAAGATGTGAAAACTTTTATTATGGCCTGTCGTCGGATATGCGATGAGATAAAAAATATCGAAGTTTATATCTTAGGACCAGTAGATGAAGATGAAGAATATTATCGCGAATGCGTTCTACTGACCAAAATGGAAACGATGGAGGATGTCATTCAATTTAAAGGGAAAGTTGATACATGGGAATATTATTCCCTGTTGGATGTGATTGTGTTGACGAGCCTCAGTGAAGCACAACCGTTGGTGATCTTAGAGGCCATGGCTTGTGGCGTAGCGGTGGTGGCTACTGATGTGGGTGCTTGTCGCGAACTTCTTTATGGCAGTTCGGCGGATGATCAACTGTTAGGGCAAAGCGGTTTAATCACCCCTATCTGTGACGCCGAATCAACTGCAGAGGCCGTTTTACGAATATTAAGAAATGCGCATTTACGAAAAAATATGGGAGAGGTGGGTAAAGCAAGGGTTCAGACTTATTATCAACTCAATGATTTTATCGCCAATTATCAAATGCTTTATTCTCGGTATATGCAGGAAATCCGTTGGCCAGAGTTATCTTTAAAACAATTAGAGAAGGAAAGCCTCAACACTACCGTGTAGCTTCTGGGAAAATTCAATATGGCCGGAATAGGTTTTAACTTACAAAAAATTCTTGAACAGGAATCCTTCGGCTCTACTCTGAAGGCTCATTTTTATTCCACCCTTATAGTTGCAGGGCCTTGGTTGATGAGTATATTAACGATTGTTTGTCTAGGCTATTTTATTACGTATCGGATTGATGTCTTTGATTTGATCTTTTTTAGAACGGTCATTATCTATATATTTGCTTTTTCTTTGATTGTAGTAGGTTTTTTTCATTTCCCGCTCACGCGCTATTTATCGGATAAACTTTATACAAAAGAATATGAGTCGTTGATTCCTACCTTTATCACGGCTTGTGGTGGCTTACTGAGTGTTCAAGCGCTAATGGGGATAATATTTTATGTGATCATACCAGGTAAGCCATTTCTGAAGGTATTAACGGTATTCATTTATATGACGATTAGTCTCATCTGGATATTGATGGTTTTTTTAACGGCACTGCGTGACTATCGCGCCATCGTTGTCTCCTATGGTATTGGCACACTCATAGCTATTGTAACGGCATGGTATTTTGGTCAGAATTTGGGATTGGAAGGTTATTTTCTGGGATATCTTCTTGGGCATCTTACCATTGTCATTTTATGGTCAGCGAGGATTTTTATCGAGTTTAATTCTACCAGAGGGTTTGATGCTGACTTTTTCCCATTTATGTTGCAAAATAAGACGCTCGTTTTCATTGGGCTATTTTATAATTTGGCTATTTGGATTGATAAGATTGTTTTGTGGCTGTCTCCTCAGGCAACGAAGATAACAGCTATTTTGCGTAATCATCCTATTTATGACAGTGCGGTATTTTTTGCTTTCTTAACCATTATCCCCGCGCTATCCCTTTTCTTGATTCAGATTGAGACGGAATTTTACCGGAATTATCGGCGATTTTATTTAGGCATTATCAATAAAGCGACGTACTCACAAATTGAGATCCTTAAAAAGGAACTGTTGGAAAACATCCGCGCCAGTGTTATGATTCTTTTACGGTATCAGGGATTGATCTCACTGGCGGCGATTGTTTTTGCCCCGCAATTGGCAGAGTTATTAAAATTTTCTGCCGTACAAATTCCGGTGTTTCGTATCGCAACGTTAGGAGCTTTTCTTCACAGTTTGTTATTGATGACCATTATTATCATTCTTTATTTTGACTTGCAAAAAGAGGCCTTAATGGTGACAGGGCTTTTTGTTGCCACCAATGCTTTACTAACCTTTGTCACGACTAGGTTAGATATATCCTTTTTAGGTTACGGTTACTTAACTTCGACGCTCATTTCTCTTGCGGCGGCATTTTATCTGTTGGATAATCGGCTGAGGTCTTTAGAATATCTAACCTTTGCGCGGCAGCCCATCGGTGTCCATCGAGAAGAGGGGATCGGAGAAATTATTCTTTACTAAAAGATTTTGAAAATCTTTCCATATTCATTTTTTAAAAAATTTGCTATACTAATGAACTACAGACGAATCTCCAAAACGTTTATCCCTTTTTTTCCAAGGGGTGCAAGAAGATGAGTAATCCATTGTATAAATCCAAATCAGAATATCAAGAGACCATTGAGAAAATTAGTTTGTCGAATTCACCGGTGGGCATCGATGCCCAATACACGCACGCCATTATTATTGAATTCTTAAAACAGATTTCCGCTCGGTTGGAAAAATTAGAAGAAGCCATGAAGATGAAAGAAGACAAATCAGATTTTAAATAAGAATGTTAAGGAGGAGGGAAGCATGAGAACAAATTGGTTTATTTGGGTTATTATCGCTGCTGTCTTAGGAATTGTTTTCGTTGTTTTTAATTATCAAAGCGAGAAAGATAAGAGGCCCTTAAGTGACATTTTTCCGGAAGAAGTGCAAGAAGTGGCTCCGGAAATTGAGTACGAGTTTATAAATACAACAAGTGGGAAGGAAGAAACTGTAGCCCAACCACTAACGAAACCAGTCACGCGTATTGCCCAAGCCTCAGTTCCTACTCCTATGAGTAAGCCTGCTCCAACGGTTAATAAAATGACTTTCCCACAGACAAAGGATTTTAAATTAGCCCAAATGAGCCCGGTTACAACGCCGCCAAAAGCAGCTGAATCATCAGCTCCGCTAGCGCCAACAAGTCAACCACTGAAGTCAGCGCAATTATCTTTTACCATCCAAGTGACTTCCTCAAAAGACAAAACTAAAGCAGAATCCGTTTTGAAGGTCATCAAAGATAAAGGATATTCCTCTTCCTATCTTGTGACTAAAGATTTGGGAGATAAAGGAACTTGGTACCGAATCTATGTTGGCGAATTCGCTACCAAAGAACAGGCCCAAGAATTATTGACGAAATTAAAGGAGAACTATAAGGATAGCTTTATTATTTCTTTACAGAAGACGAATTAGAATTTTATCGTAAAGCGATTTATTGAGTCATCGGGATTTTATAGTTGTCGAGGGCTCCTAAGGGGTCGAGAAATTTTTCCCGACCCCTCATTTATTCATCCTCACGCTGAGCACGGAAATCTATAATTTCTGTTCCCTGTAATTTGAGGGAGATAGTGATCGGTCTACAGCAAACGTGACAATCATCGACCCATTCTTGTTGGGCCCCTGCCGTCAAATCAACCACGATGTTATTTAAACTGCCACAATAAGGACAAACAAAATCAATGTCTTCCTGTATATCCATTTTAAAAATGGTTTGACTTAAGAGGGTACACTTATTTTAATGTTGTTTAGGGCTTTAATTAATAGTAAAATGAATTCTTAATTATACATATTTTAAAATGATAGAATAAGATTTCTTATTATAACATGGAACGAAGAATTTTAAATAAAGCGGTAGGTATTCTCCTCATTTTTTGAGCCTTGTTTTTCTAAAGGATTTAACAAGAAAATCCCTCCCTTTGGTCGGGATATCTTCTTTGCTGCCCCGCCTTTCCTTAATTAACCCTTTAGAAGAAGCCAGGACTGTCATCACTTCTTTAAAATCTATTAAGGAGTGATGGCTGTGTAGGAAAGGGATTTTCAGCAGTTAGGAAAGTATTTTTACAGTCTTGGAAAGTTAACACTTTCCAGACTGCTAGAAAACTTTCCAAGCAGCAAAGAGCCGTTTTCTTTGTACTTTCCTACACTGTAAAAAATTATTCAATTTGTAAACAAAGGAGTCAGCTTATGCGGATCAAGAAAATTTTAATGGCTACAGTCATAGGAATGGTGGCTTATGCATTGGGTGGTTGTAGTAGCACGAAGATCACACGGGTAGAACCGGCAAAAACTATTGATTTAAGTGGTAGATGGAATGATACCGACTCAAGGCTGGTGGCAGAGGAAATGATCTCGGATTGTTTACAGCGGCCTTGGATTAATCATTTTAATGAAAGAAATAATCGCGATCCGGTGGTTATTGTAGGTATTATTACGAATCGCAGTCATGAGCATATCGATGCCCAACTATTTGTCGAAGACTTAGAGCAGAGTTTAATTAATTCCGGCAAGGTCAAATTCGTAGCCTCTAAACAAGAGCGCCTGGGAGTCCGAGATGAACGCGATGAACAAAGCCAAGGATACACGGATAAAGATACCATTAAAAAGAAAGGCAAAGAAACAGGAGCCGATTTCATGATTATTGGTAGTGTCAATTCTATTAAGGATGAAACCAAGGGCAAATACGTGATTTTGTACCAAGTCAATCTGGAATTAGTGGATTTAGAAAACAATCAAAAGGTATGGATCGGTCAAAAAGAGATTAAGAAGATGGTGCAGAAAAGTAAATACTCTCTATAATATAATAATTTTTTCCCAGAGCCCAATGCCTATTCATAAAGCGTTTAACTCCCCTTGAATATTAAACCTCGATTCAAGAAAGTCAGTCAAGTCGTTATTATATCCTTCGTGATTTTTCTATCCTTCCCCTCGTGCGCCTCTAATCCGGGGATTCAGCCTCAGATCAATAGTTTAGTTGTAGCGGAAAAATTTCGGTCAGCCTCCAAAATACTTGAGGAACAAAAAAAAGCGTACGGCAAAAATAATGAACTTCTCTATCTTCTCGATAAAGGATTAGTCTTGCACTTTGCCCAGCGGTATGAAGAAAGCATTGATGTTTTTGATAAAGCAAAACTCAAGTTTGATGAGCTTTATACGAAGTCGGTCACCAACTTCGCCAGTACGTGGTTTGTCAACGATTATCGAGCTCCTTTTAGGGGGGAAGATTTTGAACGGGTGATGATCAATATTTTTCAAGCCCTAAATTTTGCCACTCAAGGGAATATTGAGGAAGCATTGGTGGAGGCACGGGATGTCGATTCCGTTCTTTCGGCAATTAATCAACAATATGATCCCGGGCAAAAAAACGTCTATAAAGAAGATGCCTTTGTCCGCTTGTTCATGGGATTATTGTATGAAACCAATGGCACCAACCAAGATCTTAATGATGCGTATATTTCTTATGTGAAGGCTGATCAAGTTTATGAAGATGATTATCAAAGAAGATATGGTTTCATGATGCCTCAGATTTTGAAAGAAAATTTACTTGCGGCTGCACAGTGGATGGGGCCGGATGAATTTAAGACCTATCGGGATAAATTCGCGCATATTAAATTCCTGAGCATAGAAGAGAAGAAAAGGAAAGCTGAGATTATTTTCATCCATTATCAAGGACTTTCTCCCATTAAACATCAAGATTCGATTTTTATCGCCCTGCCAGGAGGGTATGTGGCTAAGATTGCCTTCCCTCGGTATGATAAAAGGGTTTATGAAGATACAACGAAGAATTTTACCGCCAGGAACACGAAGGGACAAACCTTTAAAGAAGAAACCCAATTAGGTGAAGATATCACCGCCATTGCTATAAAAAATTTGGAGAACCATCGGGCCAGAGTCATTGCCAAGGCCGTTGCCCGTCCTCTGGGGAAATATGTTGTCGAAAGAAAAGCTGAAGGAGATATTCAAAACAAATACGGCAAGACCTCTTCCGATTGGTTTAGAGCCATGAGCAGTGTCTATAATGTTTTTTCGGAACAAGCGGATTTAAGATCATGGCAGACTTTACCCGGTGAAATCCGTATCGCTAGACTTCTGCTGGAGCCGGGAGATTATGAACTTTTTTTAGAGCAAAAGTATTTAGGGAATATCCGTATCAAAGCCGGAGATAAAAGATTTTTTATGATTCGTACTGCAAGATAAAAAGTTTAAGAGAATTTTTAAAAAATTCGATGAGAAGTGTTGATTAATAAAATTCAATTAGCTATACTTATAGAGGCTATTAAATAACATTCAGTTAAAACTTTTCAAACATCAAAGGAGTTAAGAAACGATGAATAAAAATATAATTTCGATTGTGTTCGTGCTTTTTGTCGTAGCGGGTTGTACAACAACACAAAAAGCAGCGACCGTTGGAGGTTTGACGGGCGCAACCCTCGGGGGCGTGATCGGTCATCAAACAGGCGGTCATGGTGTTGCGGGCGCGGCCATCGGTGGAGTGGTGGGGACCGTAGGTGGAATGGTTGTGGGTGAAAAAATGGACACAAAATTTTGTCCTGTTGGCGGAGAAACCTACCCGGAAGATGTTCAATTTTGTCCTAAACATGGGGTTGAGTTAAAGCAAAGAGAAAAATAGTACTGCCTCCGTTTTAGTTACCAACGCGTGCACTTCGTAAAATAATTTATTAAATCCTTCGTTAAAAAGCCATTTAATCCCCAGAGTATCATGTCTTTATCCCCAGCGAACATAAGGGTCATTTTGCGTTGGGTTCATATTATTTTAGGATTGGTGATTCTGTGTTATATTTACTCACCCCTTAGCCGATTTTTGGTTTTTCAAATCGCCGTTAAATTTTTTGTGATCCCGATCCTTGTTTTGAGTGGTATTTGGATATGGAAATTCAATGTCTTTAATAAGTTTTTTCGAATCAAATGATTTCCTATTTAATTGAGAAAATTTGTTGAATTGACCTCGATAACTTATTAAAATAGTTTCATTCGAGTTTATAGAAGATAGACTGATAGAGAAGTTTTATCACCTAAGATTTTCGGACAGGATAGGCAAGTACATTGAGTAAAAGATTTAAAGGAACTCAACTCTTTATATTGCTTCGAAAAGAACAAAATGAAAATTCTTGTGGTTGATGATTCTGTACTCGAACGTAAGTTGGTCATTGGGATATTGAGGAAAGCGGGTGTTACAAATGAGATGCTGGAAGCGGTGGATGGGGAGGATGCCCTCAATGTTTTAGGTCGAAATTATAAGGACATTTGTCTCATCCTTTTGGATTGGCAGATGCCGAAGGTGTCGGGAATCGAATTCATGCAAGGGGTTATTAAGGTCCCGGCTACGGCATCCATTCCTATTGTGATGGTGACCGCTTCGGGGTCGGAGGAATGCCAACGGCAAGCCCGAGAAGTTAACCCTAAATTGGCGGGATATGTGGTGAAACCCATAAAGCCTGAAAAATTGATCGAATCGGTGACACCTCATCTGAAATAGTCTGACCCCATCTTAGTGGGCAAGGATCTCTAAACTTCAATTAACATATTAACCATTTAAGTCTAAGCAATGCAGGAAATCAATGACGACTTACACAAACTGGCGACTGCTTTAACGAAATTGATCGTCAAATTTTTTAAAGAGAATGCGGCTGTTGAGTTCTCCAATAAACCACAACTCAAACGTGAATTTATCCGAGAATTCAATAAGAAGATGCGCATTTATGGGGTAGAGAAGTTTTCTGCCCCTACCTTTGTTTCCACCGTCAACTATTATAAAAATCTGGAAGATTTACAAAACAGTAGACCCCTTGGCGTTTTAATTGTTTATATTATTCA
>JAHFGK010000092.1 GCA_023247475.1 Candidatus Omnitrophota bacterium | reverse complement strand
TTTTAATCTTCTCCAACCACGACCAATCAGCGTTGCCGCTATGTCCCTGACTGCGCGTGCGGCAATGAAGCGTTAAAGCTTTGGCTCCGGCCTGCTCAACGATTTTGGCTACATCTAAGATAACAATGCTTTTTTCATCCCAACCCAATCGCGTTTTAACGGTAACCGGTAATTTCGTGGCCTTGACCGTGGATTTGACAATGGTTTCGAATTTCGGAAGATCGCGAAGCAGTCCCGCGCCTTCACCTCGAAGCGCAACATCTTTTACCCAACATCCGCAATTGATATCGATGAAATCCGGTTTATGTTTCTCGGCGATCTTCGCCGCTTCTTCCATCGATTTTTCCACACCACCAAAAAGTTGGATGGCCACCGGACGCTCTTCATCAAAAACCTCAATCTTTTTAAGCGCTTTTTTAGCGTCGCGGATAATCGCTTCACTGCTGGTAAACTCCGTATAAACAAGATCAGCTCCGAGTCTTTTACAACTGAGACGAAAGGGAGGATCGGTGACGTCTTCCATCGGAGCAAGGGCTAAGGGTTTTTCAATATGAATGGTTCCAATGTTCATAATGTTTTTCTCAATCGATTAGGATTAAACTCAACCTCGCCATAGTTGGGCTGGATCTCTAGTCAAGGGACGACCCTTGCAGTAAAAATTTTAGGATGGGATTTTATTTGAAGATGGCTAGAATATCGTTTAAACTGGCGCCCGTCAAAAGCATAAAGCCAACATAGACGGCAACAATCACAATAAGGGCGAACAATTTTTCAAAGAAACTCATATTTTCGCCCACAACGAACCATGCGCCAATTACCAGTCCTACCAAAATAAAAATAAGTTCTTTCGGCATTGTGAATTGCATTGGTTATTCCCTTCATTGCGACAATTATTATGACTTTAGCTAAAGTATAACCTGTTTATACCAATTTTTCAAATAAGTTGATTTTTATTTTATAGATAAGTATACTAATCAAAACGTTTACCTTTTTACGGAATTGATAGAAAAATGTCCTTAATCCTGGAAAAAAATGAACCCGCCATTAACCGCGGGATCAAAACTGTTGGTGTTGGCAAAAAAGGGAGTAAGAATTTAAACTGGGAACTTGCACAAGAAATTGTGCAAGAACTAAAAGCAGGGAAGGTGCGAGCTGCTGCGCAAGGCGCCTTTTTTGCTGGGCTATTTTTAAAAGGTATTACCCAAG
The DNA here is from genome assembly GCA_023247475.1 of Candidatus Omnitrophota bacterium. Taxonomy (GTDB): domain Bacteria; phylum Omnitrophota; class Gorgyraeia; order Zapsychrales; family JAHFGK01; genus JAHFGK01. Next base: position 7,641 of record JAHFGK010000092.1, on the reverse strand, counting down.
AAGAAATGCTATTGGATCAGGTCTTTGCTCAAGGGACACTTACTGATCCAGAGAAATTAGTGGAAGCGTTAGCACCAGAAGTTCCCAGCGATATTAAATTGATTTGTACAAAAATTCTGCAAAAGCAAGAGTTGAATAAAGAAACCGCTTATCGCTTAGGTCAATTTCTTTTTTCCGATAAAGAAGGCGATGGAGTACGCGGACTGGTGGCGAGCGCTCTTCGGGTTCGTTATGAAACGCCCGATGAATATGCCGGACTTCTCTTAAGCATGCAAGAAACTATTAATGAACCCTTTCGAAATCCTGTTCCGCTTGGCGATCCTATTATTCAGCTGGCCGAACCGTTCGATGGTGTTGATCAATCCTATTTGATCACCCCCCTCATTACGCAACATATACAAAATTTAAAATATCGTGTTATTCATCTGGTCGGCCGTAACAGCGGTCCCAAGAACGGGAATAATTCTTTAGATTTAGCGCAAACCCTTTCGGCAACTTTTGCGAAAAGTAATTCTGATTTAGTTCAACCCTCACCAAAATATGGATGGCACATCCGGCAAACGGACTTATCGAAAGCGATTGACCGGTGGGTGGAAATCCGCCGACAAACCATTAAACGTCCCTTTTTAGCGACGTTGGAAAAATTTTTAAATCCAGCAGATGCGAAAATTCTCATTACCTCAGCCTTTCATCCGCCTTATAGTGAAAAGATGACAACGGTTGCTGAAAATGCCGGATTTCTCGGTTCGATTGTCGTACGTAACGGTTTAGAGGGAACAATAGCTTTCCCTTTAAAAAGATCAGCTAAAATTTTATGCTCAGCCCGTCAACAAGATGGTAACTATGTTCACACAGAAATTGATTTTGATCCAGTTCAGTATCTCGGGGTTGAAGTGCCATTGGAAGAAAAACTAGAAAAACCTTCACTTGAAGAAAATGCCCGGCTTATTAAGGAATATCAGCAAAAAGGTAAAACAGCTAATGAACTTTTCGATCATCGGGTAAAAGTCACGTGCGCGGGATTAGAGAGGGCGATAGAGTGGGTGGAAAATAAAATCAGGGGTTAGGGTCAAGGGACAAGGGTCAAGAGATTAAAAAAGAATAGCATTTATGCTTTGGACAAAAATTGCCAGTTTGTTGATGTTCATTGCCGTCGTCTTAGGCGCTTTTGGTTCTCATGCTTTGCGCGGAAAACTCACGGACTATTATTTTGATGTTTACAAAACCGCGGTTTTGTATCAATTCATTCATGCCTTGGGATTATTTGTGGTGGCCTATCTGAGCACAAATACCCAAGACCCTAAAATTGCGTTAGCAGGAATTTTCTTCATTATTGGAATTATTCTTTTTTCCGGAAGTTTATATATGCTATCCTTAACTGGGATAAGATGGTTTGGGGCAATTACTCCTTTAGGGGGTTTATCTTTTCTTATCGGCTGGCTGCTAATCTTTTTTATAAAATGAAAAAATCATTACGAATAAAATACATTTCCCTGTCTTGTTTCCTCAGTGGTTTCCTCTGCCTTTTTTTTCTTTGTTCTTCTTTGGCCGCGACCTACGACCCCTTTAACCCAGAAAATCGGAACCATCCGATACTCGCGGATTTAAAAGAAAAAATTCTTCCTCTCTTGAAACAAGCTTCCCCTGAAGCCAGCTGTTCGCTGATTGGTAATAACTATAGTTTAAGTTGTAAACTCTTGCCCCAAAAATTTATGATTCATGCAATTAACAAAACAGGAGAAATAGCTAAAGAAGCTCATGCGCAAGTAGGTCCAAGTGCCAGAGGATTAATTATTCAGATGACCATTTATGATCCTCAATTTTTTGGGCAGGCCCAAATTATCTATCCTTGGGAGAGAAAAGACCCCTATTGGACCACCTTATTAGATTATTATCCTTTAAATGAAAATGCTACACTCCACACTTGGATATCTTACGGTGTTCTAACGGATCCTGAAATGATCAATACGATTAAAAACATAATCAGGCAAGAAGCTGCAGTTTATAAACAACCTGTTGACCAATAAAATGACAACACAATCCTTTTTGATTGGTTGGCTATTAATCTTATTTATTAAATGAATTTAATCCTGCGAACGAGGAAAATTTATTTCGTAATCTTGCTAGGAGGGATGCTTCTTCTTGTGACGAACTCTGCGCTTTGTGACACCGAATCTCCATCTACCATCAACAGCAATAAGCAAACACCCGCTCTTCTTTCCGTTCTAGCCGGAAAAATCTCCGGGGTTCTAAAAGAAAGCTTACCAGAAGCGAACTGTTCGCTCAAAACTGATGAATTCAAATGTGAATATCAAACTCAAAAGTTCATGATCCATACCATTTATAGAACAGGCGAAATCGATAAGGAAGCTCACGAAGAATTGGGCCCAAGTTATAAAGGATTAATAGTCCAAATCGGTTGGGAAGAACCTCGCCAACCCAATGCTGCTGTTTATTTTGGCCCTCACGAGGTGGATGATCTCTATTGGAAAACTTATATCATACGCGATTCCTTTGAAAACGCGGAAATTTATGTTTGGATATCTTATGGGGTTCGCACAGATAAAAAATTGGTTGAAAGGATCAGACATATAATTGACGAAGAGACCAAGAAGGCCAAGGACATTGGACTAAAATGAGTGACTCATCCATATCTTTCTATACTCTCGGCTGTCGGTTGAACCAATCGGAGACCGCGGTCATTCAAAATTCATTTGAAATCGATGGATACCGCATTGTGAATTTTGAAGAACCGGCGGACATTGTGGTCATTAACACCTGCACGGTCACGGAAAACGGAGACGCAGATACGCGCCGGCTCGTTCATAAAATCAATCGTTTAAATCCAAAAGCGCACATCGCGCTCATCGGTTGCCAAGTCCAAATACAAAAAGAAAAACTCGCTCAACCTTCCCTTAAAGAAAATGCGCGTTTAATCGAAATGTGTGCGCAAGACGGTCGGACAAACAATGAACTTTTTGACCTGCAGGTAAAGATCAGCTGTGCCGGGTATCAAAAGGCGATCAAGTGGATTGAAGAAAATATTGAAAAATAGAAAGGAGCATTATGTTTTGGATCAATCTCAGTAGTTTCTTTATGCTGCTCGCCGTGGCGTTGGGGGCCTTTGGCGCTCATGCGATGAAAGGACATTACTCCGACTACGCGATGGAAGTTTACAAGACCGCGGTGTTCTATCATATCGTCCACGCCTTGGGATTATTTATCGTCGCTTGGTTAAATACACTGATCACCGATCCCAAAATTATGTGGGCTGGAATTTTATTTATCGCCGGCATTGTTTTATTCTCCGGAAGTCTATATTTATTAGCATTCACCGGCGCATCTTGGCTGGGCGCAATTACTCCGCTCGGCGGTTTATCTTTTTTAATAGGATGGGGCTTATTAATTTTTGTCCGGTAAAAAAATGATCCAACCCGCCGCCAAAAATCCTTTACCACTATCACCAAAAAACACGACCATTTCGTTTTATACCCTTGGTTGCCGACTCAATCAATCGGAAACCGCGGTGATTCAAAATAGTTTTCAACTCGAAGGCTATGACATCGTGAATTTTGAGCAACCCGCCGATATCGTTGTGATCAACACCTGCACCGTGACCGAACACGGCGATGCGGACACGCGGCGGTTAGTTTATAAAATTAATCGTTTAAACCCTCAAGCACGCATCGCGCTCATCGGTTGCCAAGCCCAAATACAAAAAGAAAAACTCACTCAATTACCGAATGTCCGTTGGGTCGTCGGCAATGCGCAAAAAATGGATTTAGTTGCCATTTTGAAATCCCTCAAGGATAGCGACCGGCCCCGGGTCATTACGCCGGCCATCCCTCGGAAAAATTTTACTATTCCTGTTGCGGGTATTGACCGTTATCATACCCGTGCGAATTTAAAAATTCAGGACGGCTGCGATTTTTTCTGCAGTTTTTGTGAAATTCCCTATGCCCGCGGTCGCGCCCGCAGTCGTGTTTTTGCGGACATCTTACTCGAAGCTAAAACGCTCGTTGCTGCCGGGCATAAAGAAATTATCCTTACGGGAATTAACTTAGGGACTTATCGTGAAGCAGGTAAAAATATTTTAGACGTCGTTAACGGTCTGGAGCAAATCAGCGGATTAGAGCGCATCCGCATTTCTTCCATTGAACCGACAACGATTCCTTTGGCCTTGATCCAAAAAATGGCGAGGCCTTCCAAACTTTGCCGTTACCTTCACATTCCGCTCCAAAGTGCCAGCAACCAAATTCTGTTGAAAATGGGAAGGAAATATTCTGCGGAAGAATTCCAGCAATTTATTCAAAATGTTTTCCAAAAAGTTCCCGAGGTATGCATTGGCACCGACACCATCGTCGGATTCCCTGGAGAAACCGACGAACATTTCCGGGAAACGTATGATCGGCTTTGTGAATGGCCGATTCATTATATTCATGTCTTTAGTTATTCCAAACGTTTACTAGCCAAGAGTAAGGATTTTACTAACGAGGTTTCCCCCACTGTTATTCAAAAACGCAGTCAAGTCTTACGCGAATTGAGTCTTCGCAAACGTCGGATGTTCTATGGACAAGGGGTGGGGACAGAACAGACCGTCCTCTTTGAAGAAGAGAAAAACGGTTATTGGACCGGATGGACGGATAATTATATCCGGGTGAAGGTTTTATCCCCAGACAATTTGGCGAATCGTAGTTTAATCGTAAGATTAATTTCTGTTGAGGACAAGGATGTCCTTGGTTCTTATTAAAAAGTCATAAACGAATCCTCTTTTAAAAAAATTTTTATCTATGGGAATGCGGAAATTTTTGATTAAGAAAATCGCCATTTTAACGATCCCTTTAGTTTTTATTTTTATGCTAGCCGGGCTAACGGATTCCGATGAAATTCAAGTCAAAAATACTTTTCCACCCTTTGCCATTGTGGAGTTATATACATCCGAAGGGTGTTCAAGTTGCCCGCCAGCCGATAGATTATTAAGCCAAATTGTGCAAAACGCACATCGACAAAATCTTCCCATTTATACGTTAAGTTTCCATGTGGATTATTGGAATCACCTTGGATGGACCGATCCTTTTAGCCAAAGAAAATTTTCCGATCGTCAACAATACTACGCAAAAATTAACCACTCTACCAATGTCTATACCCCACAAATCATTATCAATGGGACGCACGCCTTTAACGGTTATCGTTTTGATTTAGCCGAAGATATAATCAAACAAACTTTAAAGCAAGCGGCCTTGATTCAGATACATTTAGAAATTCAAGATCAAAGTTCAAATCAAATTACTTTTAGGTATGACGTTGAAGGAAACTATAAAGAGCATGTTCTGCAAGTCGCCCTCATCGAACGGGGAATTGTCAGCCAAGTCAAACGAGGAGAAAATAGCGGACGCACCTTACGCCACGATAACGTTGTTCGTGTTTTTAAAACAATCCCTTTAAAAACCCATGCGGGGACACTGCGATTAAGTCTACCAAAAATGATCGAGTTGTCCAATTCCTCCATTATTACTTACGTTCAAAATCCCAACACTATGCTTATCATTGGTGCCGCGGCTATTGATTTGAGCAAATGATTTCTTATTCCCGACTTTTTTTACGATACATCGACACCGAAACAAAATTATGTTATATCTTTAATGTGAACAGATTTCCAATCACGATAGCATTTTTATTGTTTACCCTCTGTGCCTCATCCGAAGCCAAGATGGTTCGGTATGTGGACGAGCAGGGAAAAGTCCATTACGTCAACACCAACTTTTCTAAAGTCCCGGAAAGATATAGAGAACAAGTTGAACCCAAAAAAACTTCCACAGAATCTCCCGAGTCACCTAAGGAGAACAACCCCATCGATAATCCACCGAGTCCGCCAAAAACAACGTCCCCTTCTCCCAACAATGAATTAAGTACTTCGAGTCCCCAAGACTATCAAGTGGAGGTTTTAGTCAACTTTGACAGCCTCGACTGTGTAAAATTAGTTAATTTTTTAGAATCCCACAACATTTCTTATATTCCGTATGATATTCAAAATAGCGATATCGGAAGACAAAAATATAATCAAGTCGGGAAGGGAGAAATTCCCATTACGATTATGGGAAATGAAATTGTGAAAGGTTATGATCTAAAAAAAGTATATAACATTTTGGTCCGGGATAAGAAAATTAAGATTGCAAATCCACCGTCATCCCTTAACAAAAACTTGCCCTATCTCAACAATAAAAACATTCCTAAAATTCCTTCCAACCCGTAATATCTTTACTCAATGCGACGAAATTCTTTAAAGTAGAAGTTTCCTTTTACTGGCCACAAATTTCGTGTTATCCTTAATCCCATCGGGACAAAACTTAATTGTTAACCCCACATCCATTTATCGATCATGTCCAGGAATCTTTTGGTATATAGAACAATTCTTGTTTTATGGTGTATCGCCGGAATTACACCGATGTGTTTTGCCTTGGAGTATGCCACCATCCTCAATAATCCACCGAGTACCCATCCCAATCCAAATCAATTGCCTGTTGCTTATGCCGGTGAGGATATAACAGCGTGTGTGAGCGAAGAAATTACTTTTGACGGATCGAAATCTTTTATCCCAAACAAAGAATCTGTATTCTCCCAATGGGATTTACACGATCGCTGGCCTACTGGAGAACGAGCGCTCGAACAAGGTCTTAAATTCCGTTACACTTATCAAAAGCCGGGTGTTTATCGAGTCAAATTTACAGTTGAGAGTGCGAATCAATTCCGACCTCACATTTCTTCCGATACGCTGAAAGTCACGGTCAATTCGCCTCCCAAAGTATCGTTTAAGATTCCTGTTCAAACTTTTTTGGTCGGTCAAAAAATCAACTTTAGCGCCTCGGGATCAAGAGATCCTGATGGGGATCGTTTAGAATTCTACTGGAATTTTGGTGACGGAACCGAGATTAAGGCCGGTTCTAAAGCGAGTCACATTTATAAAAGCGGAGGGAACTATACCGTAACCGTATCCGTTGATGATGGCAAAGGATCCATTTGTTCTCGGGTTTCAACTAATGCCGCCATCAAAGTTAATTCTGCACCCGTAGCTAATGCCGGGGAAGATGAGGAAGCTTGTGTCGGACAAACGATCGAATTTAATGGTTCGAAATCTATGGATCGTGAAGGGGATCCTTTGGTTTATTCTTGGAGCTTAGGAAATGGGACAGTCAAAAATGGGATGAATTTATCTTATCAATATTCCAAGGAAGGAATTTATCAAGCCATTCTCACGGTCAGAAAAGAAAAAATTCCTCAGGTCCCGGCCTCGCTCGATACTCGCTTAATCACAATTAACACTCCTCCGGTGGCAGTTATGGAAACAACGCCGGAAACCAATAAGGGGCAGGAACATAGTTTTAATGGTAGTGCCTCCTATGATCCGGATGGTGATCGTCTGGAATATTTTTGGGAATTTGGGGATGGAACTTCTCTTCAAGGAGAATCGCGGCCAAGTCACGCCTTTCAAGAAGAAGGAACCTATAAAGTGACGATGATTGTGGGCGATCGACGAAAGACAAGTTGTTCGACCGCTATCGCCACAAAGGTGGTAACGGTCAAGACCGCCGCAGAGACCCCCAAGACGTCCGATTGATTTCCCTTGCGAAAAGTTGTATAATT
>JAHFGK010000091.1 GCA_023247475.1 Candidatus Omnitrophota bacterium | reverse complement strand
TGAAATCGGAGTAAAAAATCATGAAGCGCTGTCAATGACGGTTACCGCTTCAAGCGATCCCGATTCGGCCACGGTGTGGGATGGTATCATGGAATATCGCTGGGATTGGGATTCGGATGGGCATTGGGATACACCTTCCGTGGCTTTAAAGAACATGACTATCTCTTGGCAGCCAGAAATGGAAGCGGCATTAGATGTTACCTGCCAGCTCAGGGATCGTTTTAGTGCGACAGACAAATTGACCAAACATGTTGATTTTCGTGAGTTCATTCGAGGCGACGCAAATGGTGATCGTCATGTTGATCTCTCGGATGCGATTTGGATCCTGTCATCCCTATTCAACAACCCTAATCTGGTTTGTGGTCCTGTCTGTGATGTCAATGATGATGGGACCAAGGATATTTCGGATGCTATCTACCTTTTAGGGTTTCTCTTTCTCGGAAAACCACCTGTTCTACCACTATAGCCTAACCAAAGATTTAATGTACCCTATGGCAAGTTGATTTATTTAGCCCGTAGACCTCCTTGTTTTGATTCCTTGACCTTTATAAAGTTGGTGAAGTCCGGGATATTCGTCCCTATTTTCTCGACAATTCGGCTTGAATCTCCTCTTTATTGGGCGTATAATAACCCCGTTCCTGAAAAAAGGCGGTGACTCATGTCGAGAAATCCTCTTATAAAAGATAAGATGACTTCCCTTAAGTTGAGAAAATTTTTTTTATTAAAAAGAATAATCATGGGCGTGTTGGTCATTGTATTTATTTCTAACCCCGGTTATGCCTTTTTATATGAGGTGAAGGTTTTAAGTAAACCAGAGATTCAGAAACTTTCTGATGAGGTCTTGACAGATGTTTATATTGATGCCGTGGTCGAAATTGAGGCCACTAAGGATTTTCATCGGGCATCCGGATTTACCCCCAAGGAATATAAACAACACAAGGACTTACTAAAGTATAGGATCCTTCTCATTCAAGAAATCGAGAAACGTAAATTGGAAGTGCCTGCGGCTGATAAGAAGTCAGAAAGTTCTAAAGATAAATAATTGACAGCATCAGATGCCACGGGCTTTGCCCGTTGAAGGATCTTTTAAGGAAATCCTTCGTCACTTTCCGCCAAAGGCGGATCCGCCTCAGGCGGACGTTCCTCAGGATGAGGGTCGTAAGCACATGACCCTTCATAATGCGAGGAGATTCCCATGACCAAAATAGAAAGCATTACGGAGTCTAAAGAAAAGTTATTTCAACTTCTGATCAGTGAGGCATTCTTTAAAGAAAAAGTCATTCTCTCCTCGGGGAAAGAAAGCAATTATTATTTTGATGTTCGACGAGTAACTTTAAGTTCGCAGGGAGTTTATCTGTGTGCTCGGATCATTTTGGATTTTTTGAAAGAAGAAAGTTATGATGCCATCGGCGGACCTACGTTAGGGGCCGATCCGATTGTGGGAGCGATTGGGGTCTTAAGTTATCAAGCCAATAAACCGATTCGGACCTTTATTGTGCGCAAATCTCCCAAGGTGCACGGAAAACAACAGCAAATCGAAGGGCCTTTGTTGGAACGCGGCACCCGCGTTATCCTGATCGATGATGTGGCCACGACGGGTAAGGCCTTAGTGGAAGCGATCGAGGTTTTAAGTCACAGTGGCATTCAAGTTTCCAAAGCCGTCTGCATTATTGATCGTAATGAAGGTGCTCGCGAAGAGTTAGCGCACCGGAATTGTCAACTCGTCTCCATCTTCAAGGCCCAAGAATTTTTGTCGGCGGAATAATTGCGTAAACGATCCGGCGACTTCATGATTCGATAGACTCGAACAATTAAACCCATGCCTAAAATCATTTTAGCTTCAGCCTCGGCGCAAAGAAAAAAGCTATTAAAACTTACCGGATTAAAATTTTCCGTTCACCCAAGCCGGGTGAAGGAAATTCATCAAGTTAAATCCAGCATTACCGCCCTTGTTAAGAAAAATGCCTTGCTTAAGGCTCGGGATGTGGCCTCGAAAATCCAAGAAGGTATAGTTATGGGAGCGGATACACTTGTTTATTCTGGTCGTGGTCGGCAGATTATTGGCAAACCCCGAAATTTAAAAGAGGCTAAAAAAATTTTGAAAATTTTGACCTCACGGCCACAATGGGTGTATACAGGCGTGGCTTTAGTGGATACAAAAACAAGAAAAACTTTAGTAGATTATGAAAAGACGAAGATTTATATGCAAAAATTATCAGATAGAGAAATAAGTCAGTATCATCGTAAAACTAACCCCATCGATAAGGCTGGTGGTTTTGATATTGAGGGCCGCGGCGGTTTATTTATCCGACGCATTGAAGGATGTTATTCCAATGTCATCGGTCTGCCATTGGCAAAACTGCGATTGATGTTGAAAAAATTTGGTGTTTCGGTTTTTAGTCTTCTCTTTATTTTTTTTATAGCCGGCTGTTCAACAGAATTCAATCTAGCGACGAATCAGCAGGAAACAGTTCTTTACGGTACGGAAAAAGAAGTCAAGATAGGCGAGGCGGTTTCCCGTCAGTTCGATAACCATTTTAAAATCAATACAGATGTGGATGTGAATGAGCGCGTAACCAATATTTTACGTCGGCTTGTGGCGGTCTGTGATCGAAAAGAATTGGTTTATACAATTAAGGTCATTGATGACAAGGAGGAATTAAATGCCGTGAGTTTGCCCGGCGGGTATATTTATGTTTATAAAGGCCTGATCGATAAATTGGACAACGACGATCAATTGGCCTGTGTCATTGCCCATGAGGTGGGGCACGTCACCGCAAAGCATGCGATCAAAAAATTAGAGAGTATCTATGGCTACACTCTTTTGCAACTTTTAGCTATCCAAACTAGAGATGCTAATGTGGCGCGGGGCGTTAATGCGGCTTTTATGTCGATGTTCTTTGAATATTCTCAACAGGATGAATTCTTGGCGGACAAATTAGGCATCAAATATGCCAAAGCAGCGGGATTTAACGCCGATGAAATTGCCAATGTTTTAAAGAAATTGAAAGAGGCACAAAAGAAGGGACCCATCCGCGAATTCAGTTATTGGCGTACTCACCCCTTTCTTTCCGAAAGAATGGCCATGGTCAATCAAGAACTTACAGGAGAATTGGAGTTTAAAGATTATTTAAATATTATGGGAAACGAATGATCAGGCTGCGGAGAATTGTGTTATCCTCATTATCTCAAAATTTGCAGTACACTTCCATTATCGTCGAGATGATATGCATAAAATAATGCAAGGCAAATTTTGGGATTACCTCGGCATACGTTTAAATCTATCAATAAGTTACGTATGCCGACCCTGCGGGCGAATTTTGCTATCGCAAAATTCGGGATTATTCTTTGCCATCTTTTTGATCGGTTGTCAATCGTCGATAGCACACAATCAGGTATGCTTTAGACAGCATTGTTTCGATGTAGAGGTAGTAAGTCAAGAAAAAGACCTCCAACGTGGCCTACTATTCAGACAATCCTTAGCGCAAAATGCGGGAATGGTTTTTATTTTTAGTCACAGCGGGAAGCATAGCTTTTGGATGAAGGATACACTTATCCCGCTGGACATGATTTGGATGGATTATGCCCGCCGGGTGGTTCATATCGAACAGAATGTTCCTCCCTGTCATCGGGATCCCTGTCCAACGTATACACCCCAGAATGATGCCCTGTATGTTTTGGAGATTAATGCCAATCTTGTTCCCCAAATAGGACTTCATATCGGCGATGAGATGGAGTTTCGTTTGAAAGAATTTATCCACGAATAACGAGGCACCGCACCAACCGGGTGTAAAATTTAATATACAAATGTGGAGGATTTAAAGTATAATAGCACTTGTTTTGAAATCCTAGAGAAGACGAAAAAAATATCTTGATAGGGAGGTCAATGGATTGTGAACAAAATAAAAGTTTTAATTGTGGATGATAAAAGAATTATCGGTGATCTTTTTAATTTTGCTTTAGGAGATCATGGCCACCACATCACGTTTGTGAATAATCCCCTGGAAGCCCTTGATCTGGTTAGACGTGAGCAATTCGATATCGCCTTTCTGGATATTATCATGCCGCAAAAAGATGGTATCTCGCTTCTTAAGGAACTTAAAGTTGTCGCCCCGCAACTTCCCGTGGTGATGATGAGTGGATTTATGGTCGAGGAACAACGCCAGCGCGCCCGCGCTTTAGGTGCCGTCACCTGCCTTAACAAACCCTTCGAACGCGAAGAACTCCAAGAAGCCATCAAAGCCGCGATTGGGATTGAGATTTAATTAATGACGATACAACTTACGGAATAAAGTGACGTAAGTTGTTATCGGAATTAATCCTGAGCAAAGCGAGGGATCCCCTCTCAGCATCAGATGCCACGGGCTTTGCCAGTGGTTTGATGCAGCCCCAGCTCTCCTTAAATGAGAAGAAGAATTCAGAGGAAGCTGGGACAGTCCTCACTTCCTCTGAAAAATTAAGGAAAGTGAGGGCAGTACTTGCCCGTGGTCATGCCACGGGCAAGTGGCGACCCGAAGGGTCGTCCCTTGGCATTTTTACCCTTCTAATTTTCTCTTAATCTATTGTAAATTTAATTTATTTATCATTTTATTTTCCCTCATCGTAGAAAGCGATTTTTTAAAATGGCCCTTATCCCCTTTTTATTTTTATCTCTATGTTGTATACTTTGTTGTGTCGGCTTTATATTTTTACTTCCTAGCAATATGAATCGAGATACCGAAGAAGGGGAAGAGAAATAGGATGAAAAAGGTAATTATTGTTTTATTCGTTGTATTGATTGGCTGTTTAAGTAGCATTGGTTATGCCCAACAGAACCCTAATGTGGAATTTTTTACGGTGGAGGTGGCCCAGCCGGGGGATCCAAGTTTTGAAAAAAATGTTTTCGGTGGGGTGCCATTGGTGCAGGTTGGTAGTGATATAGGAGATTTAGTGATTTGGGAACGAGCCGGGGTTAGTTCGGATAAAGGTGTTATGCAAGGTAAATTACTATCGGCGTTAGATCATCCGGCAACAAATATTGCTGACTTCCCAAGTAGTAGTTGGGTTCTACAATTATCGGATAAATATTTTTTGAGGGAGGATTTCGGTATTTCTATTATTGGTCGTCCTGTTAAATTAATAGATGATCCTGCAGCAGATTTTATGATACTTAAACCAAATATTAAATTTGGTGAACCACATTTATTAGATAAATATTTAATTATGCAGGTGCCAACCGATTTAGGACGGTATGAACTTTGGGGTAAATTAACAGAGAATATAAAGGATGTTAGCACAGATTCTTTTAAGCTAATTGGTTTTACCATGCATCAAATTAGACATTTTAGGATTGTCTCATCTGATAATTACATTGGATGGCTTCAATCGGGAGAAGTGGACCCAAGAGTTTTTCAGATAAAACATGTCAAAGATATATTTAATTTGGACGTTGCTCCTATTCAAATACCCGCAGGTAAAGGAAGAAATAGCTTCCCCGGTGAAACTCTTTTAGGTTTTGTAGGAAATCGATTCCTCTATATTTGTTATCCTGATGCTATGCATGATGGTTTTTGTTACGTTGATCTTGATGATCCTAATCAACAAGAACAAGTCATAAAAATGTTTGATACTCCTGATGTGAATATATTTAATGGGACCGTTCCTGTGGTTATTTCAGCGAAACTGACGGATCAATATCTTTTTTGGATTGAGGATTATTTTGACAGGGCTGTGGGTTTTTTAAATGACTATGTATTTGCTTGGCCAGTTAATGAATTAGATGATCCAAGTGCTATCATTCAAGTGACAACGGATGGTGCCGGTGCTAGTTTTCTGGATGCTGATGAGAACGTAGCGGTCTGGAGTGGAGTAGATGTTATTATCGGTTCCAGTGCGATTCGTGGGGCTCGATTACCGTGGTTATTCATTCGCGGTGATGCTGATAATAATGGAAATGTTAACCTCTCTGATGCAATCTACTTGCTTAATCATCTTTTCCGGGGTGGTCCACCTTTAAGATGCCAAGACGCTGGTGATGCTGATGATAATGGAGAATTGAATATAACGGATGCTGTATATATTCTTCTTCATCTATTTTTAGGTGGCCCGGCACCTTTAGCTCCCTATCCCGAAATGGGGCCTGATCCGACTCCGGATAATTTAGTTTGTAAGTAATAGGGTATAAAGAATTCTTGTATTTTAAAAATCAATGAGGGGCAACCCAAATATTATTTGGGTTGCCCCTTCGTTTTATTCCTTACGATTATGGTTACGCTTTTTTCGGCCGGTAGATATGCGTACTCTGGCTGAACATTTATTAAGACGCTTTATTTAACTCTATCCCCGATAATCATTTTTAAATAAACTCCCTAATGATCGGTCACTGCATAGAGTTTCTCAGAATCTCGATTAGTTTGAATATGTTGCATAAAGCGTCTTAAAGGCTTTTAATAAAAGAAATTTTTGTCGTTTTCCTTCAGCGAAATTATTGGGAAATATCACAGGTAAGGTTGTCGTCGGTTGGGTCGGGGCCTAGACTCGGGAAAGGAAGAGACGGCGCAGGACCATTTCCAAAGAGATACTGGAGTGTAAAGACGGCGTCGGTAACTTCAAGTTTTCCGTTATCGTCGGAATCAAGGGCATCGAGGCACTGGGGCTGGATTTTTTTATCTGGATTCGCAAACATATAAAACAATGCATAAATCGGGTCAGCGATATCAATCTCGCCATCGGAATTCGCGTCCCCGCGTACAAACACCGGCGAAGTGGTTAATTTTGCGGGATATGCGCTTGGATCCGGATATTCGTACCAGGCCGTGCGGTGCAAATCATGCCGGTGCATCGCCCACGGCGCTGTATATGCGTCCACATGAGACGCGGGAAAAGTATATGCCAAAACTTTCGACGCGCATCCCGGGCAGAAGGAAAGCGATACCGCCTCGAGTGTCGAATTGCCGTCGATATCGGCTAGAGATACTCCTTGTAATCCCGTCGGCGTGGAGTTGCTGCCACTCGACTGCCACACCAAATCACCGTCCTTTCCCCGATACGCAGTTAAGCCATGATCTCTGCTCGCGACGAGAATATCAAGATCATGGTCATTATTGATATCGGCCACACTTGCTCCAGACACTGTTTCATTTTGCGCCCAAGCAATATAATCTTCTGAGTCCAGCTGCAGTAGCGCCAGCTGTGGGGCGTCCTTTTCCACGTTTCTCACGCTCAATATTATCTCATCTAATGCCTTACCATCACCCGGGGTGTTTTCCAAAAAATTGCCAATACCCAGGACGTAAAAATTATCCACGGTTACTGTAAGGAAGGGAGGAAAAGATTTATATTCATACAAAGGTGTGAAGTCCTTAACTTTTGTAAGTGTACCTAGCACTTTCAAAAAATGGTTAACCGGCTTTGGTCCCGAAGGATCATCATCCAGATACCACGGAGTAACAGCAAGCTCCAGATGATTGTCACTTCCCCAGAAGCGAGTTCCATTGAGGAGATCACCTATGGATATCTGGTCAGGATGGAATTGGACTTCATTCTTTTTGTCATTGATAAATTTTCTACCATATAATGCCCCATCGTTGGTCACCCAAAAAGTGGCGGTACCGCAGAGTTCATGTCCATCGGCAATGATTATTTTGGCAGCGTCATCCTTTATAAATTGATTCGGCTGTAGACACGCCACACAAACGCTTTGCAATGGAAATCCACCGATATCAGGATTTCCAGCAGGATTTTCATATCCATTTGCTTCTTCGCTGTCAAGACAGTCACAGCTGTTGAAAAAAACATCATACGAACCTCTTTTCAACACATCAGCGATTACGGGTGCTGAGGTGCAGCCGAATTTATCGCTCTTATGTTTAGTACCAATGACATAATCCCATAAAATTGTTCCATCTTTCCCATTGACCGCGTGAACCACGTCCTTATTTTCTAATACTTTGTCATTATTGATTTGCGTGACTACAAAATCTTTAATACCGTCATTATTCAAATCGGCCACTGCCGGCAGCCCGACAAAAGAAACGCTTTGCGGATTCTGTGTAAACTGATGACTGAGCAGAACATTTCCTCTGCGGTCAGCCACCACTAGTTCTGCTTGGTCAAGGTTAATAAACACAAGCTCATTTTCCCCGTCGCCGTTCCAGTCGACTACCGTAGGGGTAGTAATATTAGCTTTCTTGTTCGGGTAACTTTCAAATAATCGCTCTCCCTTGCTCGAGAGGAAAACCAGATTTTTTTCTCCAGTGTCGGATGTAACATTAAGCCCGCACATGGCTTCGTATCCCTGGGCGTGGAAAAAGTCAGCCAGCGTTACACCCTGAGCCGATACAATATCTCCTTGTGTTGGAGTATATTCCCATAAAATTTTCGGGCTTTGGTCCTCGCCAGCCGCAGATACTGCTTGCGTGTCAATCATAATGGCCATCATCCCCCACGCCAAAAACAGCGCCAGGGATGAAGTGGCAAACATCACTGATTCGGCAATCGTTATTGAATTGGACGTAGTTTTGATTTTGAGTTGGGATTGAGACATTACAGTGTAGATATATCACAATCTATTAAAGAAATCAAGGTGCTCAACGAGGAACTGTGCAGCAGGGGAGATTTACAAGATTTTTTTCGGTCGGTAGATATGCGTACTCTGGCCGAAGAAACTCTCCGCGCCTGCCTGCCGGTCAGGCAGGGATTCCATGAGGGTCTCGGAGAGGGTGGGGGGTAATTGGCTCATAGTTGGTCAAATTGACGGTTCGTGAGGCTTTTTTCAGGGATATTCACTTAAGAATTTTTCTGCATACAAAGGGGCATTAAGGATTAAATCAATTTCTTCTTCTTTAAACAGAAAAGGCTTGACCTGATTCGCAAGT
>JAHFGK010000090.1 GCA_023247475.1 Candidatus Omnitrophota bacterium | reverse complement strand
ATGAACTCTTAAGATCCCTTCGCGTCCTTTAATATCCGGTAACCCCACCACAATCTGACGGTCGAAGCGTCCCGGTCTTAATAAAGCAGGATCAAGCGTATCCGGTCGGTTCGTAGCCGCAATCACAATGGTTCCTGTTTGAGTATTAAATCCGTCCAGTTCCACCAACAAAGCATTCAAAGTTTGTTCCCTCTCATCATTTCCACCACCAATACCAGCAAAGCGTAAACGCCCAACGGCATCGATTTCATCGATAAAGATGATGGCCCCTTTTCCGGATGTCTTCGAAGCCTTTCGGGCCTGGTCAAATAAGTCGCGGACACGAGAGGCACCAACACCAACAAACATTTCCACAAAATCCGAACCACTTAAGGAGAAGAAGGGAACACCAGCCTCCCCAGCTACCGCCTTAGCTAAAAGGGTTTTCCCTGTTCCTGGAGGACCAACGAGTAAAACACCTTTGGGAATTTTTCCTCCTAATCGTTGAAATCTTTTTGGTTCCTTGAGGAATTCAATAACTTCCTGAAGTTCTTCTTTAGCCTCATCAACACCCGCAACATCCTGGAAGGTAATATTTCCATTTTTGTTGCTCAATCTCGCTTTTGATTTTCCGAATGACCAAATTCTGTTTCCGACTTGACTCCCCCGATAAGAAATATACCAAATAAACAGAATCACTAAGAAAATAGGCATAACTGAGAAAAAGAGCTGGCTCCAAAATGTCTGGGCTGGAACAACCGTAAAATCATTCACATTGGCACGAATAAGATCAAGAATCGCATCATCATTTTGAGGGATATGGAGTCGAAATTCCGCGCCATCTTGAAAAGTCCCTTTTAATATCCTTTCGGTGCTCTCGATAAGGACTAATTTTTGGATTTTCCCTGTTTGGTGATTCTCCTTAACAATTTGATAGAAATCGCTATACTTAAGTTCTTGGGGTGAATTGATACGGTTGATTGTTTCGGTCTGACTGGCCAAGAGGAGAAAAACAAAGAAAATAATGGCAAAAAAAAGCCAATTATTGTTATTCGGCTGCTTTTTCCGATTCTTGGGAGATAATTTCCCCGAAGAATTTTTTAAGTCATTCTTGTTCATGTCCATGGTTAATCCCGTAGAATTAGTAGATTATTATTTTATATAAATATTTCGTACTCTCACTAATTTATTGAAATAAAAATTTGCGGGACGATACGTCATTATAGCGAAATCGATAATTTAATCAAGTCTTAATTATGATAGGAAGAGCGATAGGAATTACTTTACCGCTTCGAGAGAATTAAAAGAGAATTCTCATCTTTGCTCACGAAAATTTGATCCGGTAAATGAACAATAGCCCCTCGGGGTCTATTTTGAATCAAGTCTTCTATTTCGGTCATATGCACTAAGGTCAAACGATTCAAATTTCCCTTTAATTTTTCTATAGCCAACCGAAGGAGGATTCGTTGCAAGGACCGTTCGAGTTTAGCGAATTTGTTTAAAGAAATTTTTATTAAAGATTCATGTTCTCGCTGAACTAATCGACCAAATATCAACTCTCCGTCTTTTTCGATATAATCATAATCGATCGCCATGGTATTGGCCAGATGAGTCAGGACCTCCCTTATATTTTTATTGTATTGTCTTTCCAAGAGAGGCAACAACTGTAGACGAATTTTGTTGCGAAAAAATTTTTGTGATCTATTCGATGGGTCTATACGGTAAGGAATGGTTTCCTTTTTGAGAAAGCTGAGAATCTCCTTTTTCGAAAAATTCAATAACGGACGGACAAAAGTGACTCCTTGGATGACCCGTTTAGGCAAAATGGCCCGCATTCCCGCCATCCCCGTTCCACGTAGGATTCGCATCAGGACAGTTTCGGTCAGATCGTCTTGCGTATGCCCTAAAGCAATGACGCTGGTTTTATATTTTCTAGCTGTGCGAATGAGAAAATCAAATCGATATCGACGGGCTAACTCTTCCAAAGAACCTTTTATTTTCCAAAATTTTTGCTGGGCTGAGGAAACAGTGATGGGGACATGAAGCTTTCGGGAAAGTTTAATTACAAATTTTTGATCACGGTCGGCACTCTTACGTAGTTTGTGATTGAAATGGGCGACATGAAGAGTAATTCCTAAATCATAACGCAGAGTATTTAAGAGATAAAGAAGAGCCACGGAGTCCGGTCCCCCCGAAACTCCCACAATAATTTTATCTCCTGGGGAAACTAACTTCTGGGCTTTCATTGTATTTTTTACTTGATCGATGAATTTCATGAAAGGAGATGCGAATTAAAAACGATCAAACCATTTTGAACCATAGGAGGCAATGGCTATGAGAAGGACAAGTAAACAGAATAAGAGAAAATAGACATCCCACATGGATTAAAATATTTATTCCGCCTGTAGACCGCGCTTTTCCCGTTTGGCTTCCTTGTAGGCTTCTCTCAAAATTTCCGCATATTTTATATTCGGTGGACGGATTTGTAGGTTTGCATATCCTTGGTTCAGAATTTCTGAATTAGCCATTTGATTGTCATCCACTAAAAATACATAAGCCAATGTTTGTGATCTTTCATCTTTTTTTTGAACATCAAATTCTAAACGAACGTACTTACCTTCCATAAGTTTTTGAGCGAACAACAGAGCCGCTTCTTCAACAGAAGTCCATGGCTTTGTCTCCTCGATTACAAAACCAAGCTGATCCCGTTCAATCTTTTTAGGCTTGGGTGGTTTGGGAGCACTGAGCCCAATTAATTTGATACGTTCATCATTTTCTAAAATAATGGTATCGGCACTAATAACACGGTTGACTCTAATTTTTTTATATTGATCGTTGCCTAGGAATGATAAATTGTTATCGGGATCACTATGAGTAATTTTCGAAAAAAATAACAGGACCAATAGAGAGGTAAATAAGAGTGGAAATTTCTGTCTTCGCATTTTTAAATATAGATCGTCACTTTTTAAATTTTAAAACGATATCATGGTGCCTTTGAAGGTCTTTGTCCATCAAGGGTAGGACACGCCGCCGGACGGATTTTTACAAATTTGATGAATTTTAGGAAAAAAATAGGGAAATTGCAAGAAAATTCTTAAGCATTGATGGGCGAATACTTGTCCGGTACGATGGCCTCACCTTTGTTACAAATCTTCACATTGTAAATATTGATGGTATGACCGCTGCGGACCCTTGCAAAGAAAGAATCAAGCTTATTTTCAAAGTCTTCGGTTGATATGACTAATTCAATACCTGTCGGTCTTTGTACAATCATCGGAAGAGAGTCACCGGCTATCATGGCCTGGAAATATTCAGGAATATTTGTTTTAAAATCATAGAACCGATCTTGGGGCAAGGGCCAGACGGGCATACGAATTTTTTGATAAAGGAAAATGTCATTAAAAATATTTTCCGGAATTTCGTATTGATGGTGATTACAGAAACGTAGCGTGATTTCTTTTAATTCTTCATAAAGATTTTCTTTGTCTTCCAGAAGAATGTACAGCAATGCCTCATAGGGAGATAATACGATCTCGCCTAATCCTTCTACTTTGCTGACGCTGGAAATGCCTTGCAGGATCATCTCAATTTGCTTTTCAATATGCACAAATGCCCGCTTCATGGTGGGATAGCGTGCGGGATCAGTCATGACCGCGTTAAGCATGAACTCAACCCAATTTGTCCTGGTTGTGTCAAACTGATAATAAAGATAGTTCATCACAAAGAAAGCAACACGGAAATTATATAACACTGCGCTAAAATAGCCTGTGCGATAGGCCCGCCGCCATTCAGAAATAGGCATGGTGGATGTGCCGACCACAATTTTTTCAATTTCAACGGGGCTCTCCTTATCAAAAACACGGCGGGTCATCGCGACCTGGCAGGTCCGTATTTCAATTTGATATTTTTGAATATACTCAGGCGTTGCCATTTCCGTATTTTCCAGAATGGTGCATAAATAGATCACAAAATGATCATCGAGCCGAGGCGTCATAGCCTGATTGATCCCGGCTAAAAATGTTGAATAGGTTTCCTCAGGCAGGCCGAGGATCAGTTCAGTATAAGTTGATAGGTTGCGGTCATGGAAAGCCTCTTTTAATTTTAAAAGGCTGTCCGCTTTGATATTAACCCTTTTGATAGCCTTAAGAGTCTGTTGATGAAATGATTGTATGGCAAGTGTCACGTTCGTTTGAACACCGCCGTGGCGTAAACAATCGGCTATCGCCACGATTTTTTCATGGCTGTTTTTGGTCCAGTTGATCATTAAAAATTTTGGGTACCCAGTTTTCGCGCATAGATCGGCTAGCTTCTCGGCGATAGCAAAATCGCGTTCGTAGAAAATTCCGAAATTGGCATCAGCCCCGTAAATATAAAAGATGCGGTTACGGCTCATCCATTCCAACTCTTGATACAGCCGCTCCACAGGAAATTTGCTGATCTTAACGACATCCGCTCCTCCCCAATCGCAAAACGTACAGCTAAACGGACACCCACGGTCCGTTTCCCACACCGTTCCGGTCACATGGGATCCATACTGTTGCATCAAGGCATCAAATGTCCCATCCAGGAAAGGAGATGGGACAATATTCAAATCTGGGATGCGTTCCCGGGATGGTGTAATCACGAAGCCTTCTTTGTCTTCCGTACATCGAAAAGAAATTCCATTTACTGTCGCAAGCCCCCTTCCCTCAAGCTGGGACAATAGGATGTCGGCAAAGGTAAACTCCCCTTCCCCTTTAGCTAAAACGTCGAGAAAAGGGTACTGGTCAAAGAAAAGTTTTATTCGCTCCGGCCGTTTGGGGACGGACGGCCCTCCTAAAACAACAATTGCTTTGGGGAATCTTTCCTTAGTCAATCGGGCCAGATGAAGAGTGGCTTGGAAGTTCCAGATATAACAGGAAAAAGCAATGAGGGCTGGGTCTTCGAATCCGGCAACCATCAAATGGGGGTCTTGCCGTAGAAAGCGGATATGAATATTAAAGTGGTCTTTTATCTGCGGGATACTTTTGCTATACGACGAGATTAAACCCGCCGCTAACGGCAGAAGGTTGCGGTTCGTCCCGGTTCCTAAGTCAACGATATAGACGTTTTTAGAAGGCATGAATTGGCATATTATTGGAAGGACAATTTCAAACGATTGAATTATATATATCAAAAATGGACTGGGAAGTCAATAAACACTACATGATTATTATTTTGCCCTGATATTGACGGGGTGCGGTGCTGTTGGCTTTGTAGATATAAAAATCAAGGCTGGCAATCATAGCTGCATTGCCCAAACAAAGATTAAACGGAAGGAAAAATTTTGTTTAATACAATTCGTTGGTTTTTAAAAATTTGACATTATGTGGCGCACTTTTTTATAGAGAAAATTTTTGTGGTAGAAAGTACAAGCCACTTAACTTTTCTGAAGGTAAATAGAGGTAGTTAAGTGGCGGCCCGCCTTTTAAATATCAAAGATTTTGATGGGCGAGGCTCGCCACCATTTTTTCTGAATTTAATTATTGTAAATGGTGGCGGCGACTGGATTTAAACCAGTGACTCATCGGGTATGAGCCGATTGCTCTATCAGGCTGAGCTACGCCGCCATGATTTAAAATATCCCTTTGAATGATAATACAAGCTGCTTCGACGCTCGCTTACGCTCGTCGGGAAGCTACGCCGCCAATATTTCCTAAAACTATTCTTGTAAATGTTACGATTTTAATTGAAAGAGTAGAAAATAGCAAGTTTTTTCCTTGGCAGGATCTATCCTAGAGGCACAAAAATCAGATTAATAATTCCAACTAATTAATTTATTATTTTCAAAATAAAGGCGAATCGGATTGGCGGATTCCAGACTTTCTTTAACCATAACCTTCTCATAGGTCCAGATCTCCGAGTGACTTGAGGTGGATCCAGAACTGAATTTATCATCAGGTTCTCCATAACGTTCGCGAATTTTTTCTGAGTTAGTCCCAAGAGTAATGGCTTTCGAAGCAAGATCGCTTCGCAGTTGAGTGAAATACTTTTTCTTAAGCTCAATTAATTCCTTTTGCGTTGTTTTGTCTAAGCCAGTGTTGAAAGAAGAACAACCAACCATCCCAATGAATAAAATGAAGAATAGCACTGATAATGGCATGAAAAATTTTTGCTTTCTCGGTGGGGGAATGTCGGTTGGAAGGTCAGCTAAGATCAGCATTTTGTTTCTTAAAAATAAAAAATAACGTAAAGAAGTCCCAGAATGGCGACGACTGAAGTTAAATAAAAATCATTAAAATAGAAAAAATCTTTAAACCGTTCACCCCAAGTATAGGTGTATTGAACTATGTCGGCCGTCACTTGACCGGAATTTTTTAAATTCATCACTTCCGATTTTTTTAACCGCAAAAATTGATCAGCAATTCGGTAGGCGTGCAGCTTCTCTTGATCGATCAAATCCATCACTTTCTTCTCGGAGATCCTCAAGATTTGCGCGGTTTCACGAACACTAATATACTGACTGGAGGTCATAGTTTTTGAGGTTATTTAAATGTAAGTTGAGGATTTTAGGTAAAAAAATTATTTTATTTTCCCGGCAGCAGCCCAGCTATCAATTTTCGAACGTTCAAATCGCCATGTATCCCCTGTTTTCTGGGCGGGAATCTTACCTGTATTGGCTAATTCCAGAATGGCCGGCGTTTCAATCTCCAAATATTTTGCCACTTCTTCGGCATCCAAATATTCCTCGACCATATGGCATTGTCCCTGAAAGATCGCTCCTTCAACAATGTTGAGTTTGGGGGTAGAAATGTTGCCTGTTAAAACAGCCGTGGGCATAAGGACAAGCATCTTCTTGGCGACAATATCCCCTTTGACTTTTCCACCAATAATAATATTGTCTCCACTGATATGGGCCTCAACGAAGCCTATGTTCCCAATCGTTAAAGTACCACGTACCTCTAAAGTCCCATTGAACTTACCATTAACCTTTAGATTAACCGGGTCTTTGAACGATAATGTCCCTTGCATCTCAGCGTTGATCTCAATACTTTTCTCCTCGAGTTCTTCTGGTTCTCTTCGATTCCTAAGTGCCATATGCGCCCCCTCTTTAAAAAATTTATTATACCTTTTCTTTAAAATGTGTAGCGAGTTTTCTCTCGAGAGACCGGATACCAATTAACACAACGAAAACAACAAACGTTACCAAAATAGCTGCCGTGTAGTCACCTGCCCCTACCGCTGTACCAATCCCAGAGACTATCCACAAGGTAGCGGCCGTTGTTAATCCGGAGACGTGTGTTCCTGCTCGGATAATAGTCCCGGCACATAAGAATCCAATGCCGGTGACAATCCCACTAATCATTCTTGTCGGATCAACCACTGTAATGTCTTTAAATATAACAAAAACATGGTAGGAAGTCAACACGATCAAAGCCGACCCGACTCCCACCAAGATATGGGTGCGTAACCCTGCCCCCTTATTGCGGATCTCCCGTTCGAATCCGATGATTCCACTTAAAAGGACAGCCAAAAAGATTTTTACAAGAATATCATAATCTGTTTGATACACAGCTTACTCCATTCTTAAGGAATCTAAAAAAGGATACCAACGCAGAGTTATTATATCATTTCTATTTTCTTTATCATCAAAATCATTAAATAAAATGATAACCTAATCCGGCAATCATGGCGGCATTATCAACGCACAATGCAGGTGGTGGGAAAAATACGTTGATACCGTTTCCTTGGGCTTCATCAATTAATCGTTCTCGTAAGTAGGAATTCGCAGCCACTCCTCCACCAATTAAAAGGGTGCGAATTTTTTTCTTCTTACAGCCTTCTATGCATTTTTTGACTAAAATGGAAACCACACTATCTTGAAAGGCATAAGCTATTTGGGGAATAGGAAGACTGTTCTGCTCTTTATATTTTTGTTTGTAATAAAGAACAGCTGTTTTAACGCCACTGAAGCTAAAGTCGAGGGTATTAGGTAATTCAGCGGAAGAAAAACGGATCTTGGAATTTTTGCCTTGCCTTGCTAATTGATCAATAATAGGGCCTCCAGGATACCCTAAGTTTAAAATGCGAGCTACTTTATCGAATGCCTCACCAGCGGCATCATCACGAGTCTGTCCTAAGAGTTTAAAGCGATTAAATTGCGTGATGTGAAAGAGACTTGAATGCCCACCGGAAACGACAAGACCAATGACAGGTAAGGAAGGGAATGTTCTTTCCCCGGAAGAAGTACTTTTTTTAAAGGTAAGAAAATTCGCATAAAGATGTGCTTTAATATGATCGACTTCGATCAATGGTTTATCGAGGGCAAAACTCAAAGCGCGGGCATAAGAAATACCAACTAAAAGAGACCCAATTAGACCGGGCTCCCTAGTTACCGCGATCGCATCAATTTTTTTTAATTGAATTTGTGCTTCGTTTAAGACTTTGCTGACAACAATATTAATGAACTCCAGTTGGCGACGAGAAGCAATTTCTGGGATGATACCCCCAAAGGGTTGATGCTCTTGAAGGCTGGTGGCCACAACATTAGAAAGAATAAATTTCCCATCCTTAACAATCGCAGCAGCCGTTTCATCACAGGATGTTTCTAAACCGAGAAGGAGCATATAAAAAATAGTTCCCTTTTAATTACTCGAATTTTTACTTGGTGTACTCGGAGTCGGAGACACTTCCGAGGAAGTATTTTTCGTCAGTGGTGCTAAAAATGACTTATAAACTTTAATGCCCTTGATTACACTAATGGCTGTTTGTATTTGGTTATCACTTAAAAGGCGTTTACGAACATCGTCCTCTTTTTTATCTTCCTTTCCTTTATTTTCTTTACTCTCTTTATTCTCTTCTTTTCCTTTGTTTTCCTCTTTAACCTCTGCTGGCTTTTCAGTCTCATGGGATTCGACATTCTCGAATTTCTTCTTTATTTCTTTTTCCTTTTCGTCATTAGTATCAGCTTTAGGTATAATTC
>JAHFGK010000089.1 GCA_023247475.1 Candidatus Omnitrophota bacterium | reverse complement strand
TCCCTTCAATTGGACATGCGAGGACATATCAACTAAATAGATCGCCAAATAAGACTTCTGTGGACTACTGGGTAACTTAATGGCGATCTGTCCCTTAAATGGGCCATTAAGGGGGAATAACGTTGATTTATCTTTTAAAACAATTTCATTTTTCTTGAGAATGAAATTAATGATTAAGTTATTTTCTTTATCAACCGAAAAATCAATCCTATTGAATTTACTAGGTTCAAACCGCAGATTTTTTTTCTTAGAAAATTGTTTCAACTCGTTTATTTGTGTCGGCCATTGTGCATATTCCGTATAATAAAGGACAGCCGCTGTGGATAACAAAAACGCCGGCGTTATCTTTTTTGCGGTATCATCATAGGAATCCATTACCTTCCCTTCTGTCGGATGTGCGGCATAACTCACCGTTATTATCATCACTACCATAGGTAATCCCAGAAATAAAATTCTGTTTCTTTTAAATGGCATTTTCATGGTGGGAATATTTATGCTTGATAATTTTCTATTCTCAGAAAGTTGGCCTTTTTATTCCAATCTGGATGATTTTGCCGGTAAAAATATCGATGCAAGGACACAGGCACTTAGAGACAGGGCAATAAATCCCAAGGTTAGGATGATCGAGATATGAATGAAACGTTCTAACACCATTTTTAATCCAACAAAAATCAAAATGGCACCCAACCCATAATGGAGGTAATGAAATAATTTCATTAATCCTGCTAAGGCAAAATAAAGTGCCCTTAGCCCCATAATGGCAAATATGTTCGAGGTATAGACAATAAAGGGATCAGTTGTAATCGCTAAAATTGCGGGAATGGAATCTAAAGCAAAAATGAGATCAGTTGTATCGATCACGATAAGCACCACGAACAGCGGGGTGGCAAACCACTGCCCACTCTTTTTAACCCAAAATTTTCCATTCTCAAAACCATTTGTAAGGGGAATGAAGCGACGACAAAATTTCAAAACAGGATCTCTATCTGGGGCAAACTCTTGCTCTTGTTCAAAAAATAATTTAAAGCCCGATATAATTAAGAATATGCCAAATACATAAATGATCCACTGGAACATGTGGATCAAAGCGATCCCTCCAATAATAAAAGCGGCTCTTAAAATTTGTGCTCCCACAATACCCCAAAATAAAATTTTATGCTGATAAATGTGGGGCACCTTAAAGTAGGAAAATATGAGTAGAAAGACAAATAAATTGTCGATGCTGAGAGATTCCTCAATTAAATAACCAGCTAAAAATTGGAGTGCCTTTTCTAATCCTTGAAAAAAATAAATTCCCAGATTGAATAAAAGGGCAAGAGTAATCCAAAACGCGCTCCAGAGAAGAGCTTCTTTAATCTTAATTTCTCGATCTTTTTTATGGAAGACAAGCGCATCCAGAATGAGCATCAATAAAACAAAAAGATTAAAACCAATCCATGGGATGATTTGATTGGACATAAGACCTTTTATGCAGATTGATTAGATAATCATTAGAATTACGGAAAATTAATCATCATATCATCATTGTGATTTTAGTGAGGATTGTGCCCTTGACCATGCGCATGACCATGAGCCATTTCTTCTGGGGTGGCATCACGCCTATCTATTATCTCAATGGTAAAAAAAAGATCCTCTCCCGCCAAAGGATGATTCGCATCTAATGTCACTTCTGATTCCGTTAGATCAATGATGGTCACCACTCGATAGCTACCTTCTTTGTTACTGATCTGGAACATGTCACCGATTTTAATTGGTCCTGGGGGGAATTTGCTTCGCGGAATTTTATAAATCAACCTTTGATCATACGCACCATATCCATCTTGATAGGGAACTTCTATCTCTTTTTTATCTCCTTTGTTCAGTGTCACCAAGATTTTTTCCAAACCTTTAATAATTTGTCCGGCCCCTTCTAACAATGTGATTGGTTCCCCTCCTTCGGAGGAATCAATCAGTTTGCTGGACTTATCCTTAAGGAAATAATGAAATGTAATTACCTGTTTGATCATTTTATCCTTTTTCACTTGGTGCTGGTCTAAAGCAATAAGGCCCAGCTTTTGCCGGGCCTTATTGCTTTAGGATTATACCTTAATGACGTTTACCGCCTGCTGTCCTTTAGGGCTATTTTGGATTTCAAACTCAACTTCCTGATCTTGTTCTAGTGCTCTATAACCATCGCCTTGCATTGCGTTGTAATGAACAAATTCATCACTGCCGAACAGAAGGGTAATAAACCCATAACCTGTTTGATTACTAAACCACTTGACTCTACCACTTGCCATTACTTACTACCTCCTTTTCCAAAAACTTATAGTAACTAATGGCATCCTGATCATTACAAAATTTTGGTGAATCAGAGTGAAAATAAAAACCGCAAAAGAGTTACTTTCTCTCCCTTGCGGTTTAAGATTTCTACTCCCCATATTTACTACAATCAAGTATGCCTAAATTTTATTTTGTTGTCAATAAAATTATGACAAATTCCCCCTTAAATTGCTTTCTGCTTTTTTTCAATTAGTTCTAATTTCTGTTTTGAATCAAAAAGAGAATCGTCAAGTTCCAGGGCCTTCATAAAAAATTTTTTAGCTTTTCCAAAATCATTATTTTCAAAGTATATAAGCCCCAGGTAGTAATACGTGTCTGCTCTCTGGGGATTAGCCCTCAACGTTGTTGTAAAATAATGAATGGCTTGATCATAATTCTTCAAATGGTATTCAATAAGCCCAAGATTCCCATAGGTCCATTCATAGGTTATTCCACGTTCTAAAAGTTTCTCAAAATAGACTTTTGCCATTTTATAATTTTTAGTTTCTAAATAACCATGCCCTAACCAAAATTGTGGCATAAAATTATTGGGAGAAATCATTGACCAGTATTGACAATACCGTATCTGATTTCCCCAAAGATAATTGTATTGTCTTGAATGGACAACAAAAAATATAGTCAACGCAACTAAACAACATGCCCATAATTTTTTATTAATGAGTGCGTATAGTTGATCCAGCCCAACGGCTAAAAGAATAAAGAATCCTATGGAGGCATAAATCAACCAATGAGGTTCAATAATAAATCCAAACCATGGCCGAGAGAAACACGCGAAGCTAACCGGTAAAATCCCAAGCACGAACCATGACAGAGCCAATGATTGTTTTTCACCCCGCCAACAATAGCGCATAAGAAAATAAATGATGACTATGCTGACTCCCAGGGCAAAATTCCATAGAACGACCTGACCTTGCACCGTGGTGGTATCCCAAATAAGTACAATTCCTTGCAAAGTTAGGAGTTTCTGAATATACCAAAATATTAATGTAGTAACGGTGGCAAAATAATCGGGTAATATTATTTTAGATGTTGTGATTTTTGAAATGACGGAGGTGCCTAAACTTGCATACGTCATACGAAAAACTAAATAGAAAATTAATATCACGAAAAATGGACGACACCGCAAAAAGATCTGTTTCAGTGAATAATGCCTACTAAAAAATAATGCGGAAACCAAATATAACGGATAAACCATAGCGATTTCATGACATAATAAAGCAACAACAAACCAAACAGCACTAAAACTGTAATCCATAAATTTACTACGTTTATCCGAAATCATGAATTGATGAATAAGACTAAGATTAATCGCAACGACCAAGAGCGCATAGCTTGTCGCATTTTTATAGTTAACTAAAACGCCATTGATGGGGTGTGTACAAAAAAATAAACTCACCAAGATGGCTATCTTTCGATCATTAAATAGCCATAGCAATAATTCATACAAAGTCACACCCGCTAGATAAAATAAAAATAAATTAACAATGTGGTATCCAAATGGGGAGTTCCCAAAAAAAGTGTAAGTGATCAGGTTTAGAAAATGGGTTAAGGGACGAAAATAAAGCTGTCCTTTGCCTGATTGAGGGTCTAATTGTAAAAATCCCGTATTGCCGATGCCGGTATTTTGGATAAGCATCGGATAATCATCCATTAGAAAATCGTTGTGGAGACTATTGCTATAGGTCAAAAAACAAAGCAGTAAATATCCTAGAGCGAAAACCAAATCGTAATTAAAGAATGTATACCGGTTTTTCATCATATATGTTTTCAAGGTATTTTAGAAAAAAGAGGCCTTCCTTATTAATGATTAAATTCTATCCCAAAGCGTTATGGTTCGCAATAGCAGTAACAAAAAAGCGAGAGATATTATAGAAGTGATACTGTCATGGGGGAAGCTGAGGACATGAACTCGCCCAGAACAAAACTGCATAGAAGTTTCCTTTCCTCAGCAGGATGTTCATATTTTCCAGAAAAAAATATGCAATGGTGGGAAATCAGCTTATCTTATCTTCCCTCCATAAAAATTCTTGTGTCTGTGCAACAATGACACGATTCAGGACAATGAGTGAGATAAGATTAGGGACTGCCATCAGTCCATTAGTAATATCAGCTAAAGACCAAACCATCGGCAATGTCAACACTGATCCAATCATAACCGCAATAACCCAAAGCCAACGGTAGGGTTGGATTGCTCGTGTGCCCCAAAGATACTCTGCTGCCTTTTCTCCATAATAAGACCAACCTAAAATAGTTGAAAACACAAAAGTCAAAAGTCCAACGGTTAAAATAATCGGCCCAACGATAGGGAAATCCGAGAAAGCTGCTTTCGAAAGGGTCGCTCCATTTAGACCTTTCATCCATTCACCAGAGTTGACTAATACTAAACCAGTCATCGCGCAAACTACCACCGTATCCCAAAATGTTCCGGTGGATGAGACGAGTGCTTGCCGTACGGGATTTTTCGTTTGGGCAGCGGCAGCGACAATCGGTGCGCTTCCTAATCCGGATTCATTGGAGAAAAGACCCCGGGCAACTCCATAACGAATCGCTTCTTTCATACTCGCTCCTAAGAATCCGCCCATGGCAGCTTGACCAGTAAACGCACTTTTAACAATCAAATGAATGGTATCCGGTACTGTCTGCCATTTCATCAACAAAAGAATCGCACATCCTCCTACATAAAAAACCGCCATAAAAGGAACTAATTGTTCACAAGTCTTAGCAATGGATTTAATGCCTCCCAAGATCACCATTGCGGTAAATACTGTGATAACTATCCCTGTAATCCAAGGAGTCACATTAAAAGTTTCTTTCATCATGGATGCAATGGAATTGGCTTGTACCATATTCCCAATACCAAAAGCAGCGACTGATGTTAGAAAGGCAAAAATAACACCTAGCCATCGACAATTCATTCCTTTCTCAAGAGCATACATTGGTCCCCCGGCCATCAGTCCTTGCGGTGTGGTAATGCGATATTTTACCGCAAGCAATGCTTCGGAATATTTGGTGGCGATCCCAAATACTCCTGTTAACCACATCCACAAAACTGCCCCCGGACCACCCGAAGTCACGGCGGTGGCTACGCCGACAATATTCCCGGTTCCAATAGTGGCGGCTAAAGCCGTGGTCAAGGCACCAAAATGACTGATATCGCCTTGTCCCTCTTGGGATTTCTGCAGAGAGATTCGAATCGCTTTACCAATATAGCGTTGGATAAATCTTAATCGGAAGGTTAAGAAAAGATGCGTACCACACAGAAGAATAAGCAACGGCGGGCCCCAAACAATATTGCTGATTTCACCTAGTAATCTTTCCAAACTTCCCATAATCTTTTTGTCCTCAGGTTACAACTTATATTCATTATAGTTTTTCTTTCTTAAACTGAAAATATTTTTTCTTGATATTTTCTATGCGATAAAATAAGATATTGTCCATGAATCTTTTGTTGCTGGTCATCATTTCGATTATTTTACTTTCCTTAGGGTACATAACCTATGGCACCTTATTAAACAAATGGCTTAACTTACGTACCGATGCTAAAACACCTGCCTATGAATTTCGTAATGACCATGATTTCGTTCCCGCTGGAAAATTTTATCTTCTAAATCAACATTTATCTGCCATCGCGGCCGCCGGTCCGATTATAGGTCCCATCTTAGCTGGGATGTGGTTTGGCTGGCTTCCTACTTTTTTGTGGATTGTTTTTGGTGGAATTTTCATCGGTGGTGTCCATGATATGGTGACGGTCGTTGCCTCCATCCGCCATCAAGGGCGATCCATTGCCGAAGTGATTCGTGAAACCATGAATAAAAAAGCGTTTATCCTTTTTCTTTTATTCCTCTGGTTTTCTTTGATCTACATTATCGCCGCCTTTACGGATGTCACGGCGAGTACATTTGTCGAGCCCTTACGAGGTGCAGGCATAGCTTCTTCCTCGATGCTCTACTTGCTACTTGCGTTGATTATGGGAATCGTCCTAAAAATTTTTAATCCCCCTCTTACCGTTTCGACATTAATATTTCTTCCACTCGTTTTTGTTTGTATTTACCTCGGCCCTATTTTTCCATTACAATTATCGCCACTTCCTGGCTTCGATCTTCGAATGACTTGGAATATCGCGCTTTTGGCTTATTGTTCTGTGGCGGCTGTTATTCCAGTTTGGCTTTTGTTACAACCGCGAGGTTATTTAGGAGGGTTCTTTCTTACGCTGACGACACTCGCAAGCTTTCTGGGTTTGATTGTAGGAAATTTTACGCAGCATTATGTTATACAGTCTCCTGCATTCGTGGCTTGGACCAATCCCCAGGGCCTACCGTTACTTCCTCTTTTATTTACAACCGTTGCCTGCGGCGCCTGTTCGGGATTCCATTGCTTAATTGCTTCTGGGACAACATCCAAACAATTATCCAAAGAGACAGATGCTAAAACCGTTGGTTATGGTGGAATGCTCTTAGAAAGTTTTGTGGCGGTCATTGCCCTGGGAACACTCTTAATTTTATCCAAGGATCAAGTGCAGAAGCTTCAGGATCCGAACCAAATTTATGCCCATGGTGTGGCTACGTTTTTAAATAATCTAGGAATTAACCAAGAATTCGCTTTGAACTTCGCTTTATTGGCTTTTGCTACCTTTGTTTATGATACACTGGATGTGGCCACACGATTAGGACGATATATTTTTGAGGAATTAACAGGATGGAAGACAAAATGGAGCCCGTATTTAGCTACCTTCATCACCTTGCTTCTTCCGTTTATTTTTCTTACGCGAAAAATAACCGATGCCCAAGGCCATGTGATCCCGGGATGGAAACTGTTCTGGACAGTCTTTGGTTCGAGCAATCAACTTCTGGCGGCGATGGTCCTTTTTGGATTAAGCCTTTGGTTATTTAAAATGCGAATGAAATTTCTGGTAACATTGTTGCCTTCCGTTTTTATGCTGGTGATAGCGCTTGCCTCTCTTTTCTTTATTATCAAACCCTGGCTAGTCAAAATCTTTATAAATGGAATTATTACTGCGGATCCCGTGGGTATAACAAGCCTGGTACTTTATCTGTTAACTTTTTTTCTTATTGTGGAAGGAATAAAAATTTTCTTGAAAGGTGGGCGTAATTAACCTTTTTTTGTCAATAATTCTTTAATCTTAGCTAGCAATTTTTCCATTACAGGTGGTTTCGACATAAAATAATCGACAATCTCATATTTTTCCGCAACAAAATCTTCAGTTATTAAAGCACTCAAAAGTATGATGGGAAGATCTTTATATTCCTTACTGGATTTCAGTTCTTCCGTAATTTTCCAGCCCGAAACATTGGGCATCACAATATCGGTAAGGATTAAATCGGGGTCTTCCCGATAGACACTGTTAATGGCTTCGGTACTGTCCGTGATCCCAATTGTGTCATAACCATTTGCACTGATCCGGCTGGTGAGCATCTTAACTAAAACCGGGTCATCATCAACAACGACAATTTTCTTGCGGGCTCTTCGTTTTTTGAAAATTCTTTTAACTTCCGTGACAACCCCATTAGGGCTATACAATCCTTCTAAATAACCTTCCACACTAAATTTAAGAACCTTATCCTTATCTTCCCACCCTGTTCCAGTTAAGACTAGAATAGATATTTCACGAGTATCCGCCAGTAATTTAAGCCGTTCCAAAATAAGGAGCCCCACATCACTGGAATTTCCTAAATCTAAAATAATCAAATCTGGTTTAAGCGCACATGCTTGTTTAATCGCCTCCATCGATTGGGAAATCGTTGAAATATCAAATCCGAAAGAAGTCAACTTATCATTAATAGCCGTATTGCTATTTCCCTTGTTCACAATAATCAAAATTTTATTTGGCATGGTTATCTCTTTTCGTTATTTTTTTTTGCGTTAGGATAATCATGAGAATAAGGTATGCGACGAAACCCGCTACTAACGCAATAATCGCATACCCTACAATGAGTGGCAAGAGAATTCCTAAAATTGAGATATTCGATAAATTCTTTAAATTAAAATTCGAGAAAATAGTTTTACATTGATCATAGATGTCTTGCCATTGTACACCAAAAATAGCTGAGCCAATTTTAATCGATGCCAAAAAAGTGACAACACTCAACCAGGTATTTGTTAAAAGGCTTCCTGTTAATGCTGCGACACTATTAACTTTAAAAACAAACGCTAACGCCAGGGATGCCACAGGCCCCACACCCGGTAGTATCCCCAAGAATACCCCTAAGGCAAATCCGAAAGCGATCCTGTGAGGACTATCATTAATTTTAACCAGTTTATCATAGAAAACTTTTATATAATTTTTAAATTTTCTAGAAAAATCATTTTGATCTCTAAATTCTGACATTTAAATTGTTATCGATGAATTTTTCATTCGTAAGCGATGGTGGTTCTATTTTCTTTCGTTCAAATTTCACCATTAGACTATAGACGCATGGTACAACGAATAATGTAAATAAAGTTGAGATTATAACTCCCCCAATAACCGCTATTGCCATCGGAATACGTATTTCTGCCCCTGGTCCTAAGGCCAGGGCCGGAGGAATAGCCGCAGTAATTGTTGCCGTTGAAGTCATCAAAATAGGGCGTAATCGTATCGGACAAGCCTTTAACAAAGATTCTTGAACGTTGAGCCCTTGTTCACGCAATTGGTTCGTGAAATCGATGAGTAAAATGGAATTCTTCTTAACAATTCCCATAAGCAGAATAATTCCGATCATGCTATAGATATT
>JAHFGK010000088.1 GCA_023247475.1 Candidatus Omnitrophota bacterium | reverse complement strand
GAATTTTTTGGAGACATTCTTTGAGTCCCTTTTCATTTCGGGACATACCGCATTCATTCCACAACAAATGACCTAACTGTTTATAAACATCATCTACGGTGCGTTTGCCTTTAATCGATATAAGCCGATGAACTTTCTG
The DNA here is from genome assembly GCA_023247475.1 of Candidatus Omnitrophota bacterium. Classification (GTDB taxonomy): domain Bacteria; phylum Omnitrophota; class Gorgyraeia; order Zapsychrales; family JAHFGK01; genus JAHFGK01. Next base: position 8,965 of record JAHFGK010000088.1, on the reverse strand, counting down.
CGTGACTTGCGCGCCTGCTTCTTGAAAGGAAGGATGGTTTGTGATTCCTTCCGCGATTGGTGTTTGTTCGGCTAAATAATCGCCAATAGTATAGGGAATAATAAAATATCCGTCGGCCAAACCCTGCATGAGAGCGCTTGCGCCTAAACGATTGGCGCCGTGATCCGAAAAATTTGCTTCCCCTAAAACGAATAATCCCGGTAAATTACTCATTAAATTATAATCCACCCACAATCCGCCCATCGTGTAATGCGGGGCCGGATAAATCGTCATCGGTTCTTGATACGGATCGACATTAGTGATGAGTTGGTACATATCAAACAAATTACCGTACCGCTCGCGAATAGTTTCTTTCCCCGAACGTTTGATAGCATCGACAAAATCCAAGTACACCGCTTTACCGGTTGAGCCGACCCCTTTTCCTTCATCGCATTGTTTTTTGACACTGCGGGAAGCTAAATCCCGCGGGACAAGATTCCCGAAGCTAGGATACTGGCGTTCTAAAAAATAATCGCGTTCATTTACCGGAATTTCGGACGCCCGCCGATTATCACCAGATTTTTTGGGAACCCAAACGCGGCCGTCGTTACGCAAGCTTTCGCTCATTAACGTTAATTTGGATTGATAATCCCCGTGCTGCGGAATACAGGTGGGATGAATTTGGGTAAAACACGGGTTGGCAAAATACGCGCCGCGTTTATAGGCCCGCCAAATCGCAGTGACATTACAATTCTTCGCGTTGGTGGAGAGATAAAAAACATTCGCGTACCCGCCGGTGGCTAAAATCACGGCGTCCGCGGCGTACGATTCGATTTTGCCATTGATGAGATTGCGAACAATAATCCCTTTAGCCTTCCCATCGATCACCACCAGATCCAACATTTCCGTGCGCGGATGAAATTCTACATTCCCGCGTGTCACTTCTTTCATAAGGGCACTATACGCACCCAGCAATAATTGTTGGCCGGTTTGTCCACGACAATAAAACGTACGCGCCACTTGCGCACCGCCGAAGGAACGCGTTTCCAAATAACCACTATACTCACGCGCGAACGGAACACCTTGCGCCACACATTGGTCAATGATCGCGGTACTAATTTCCGCTAAACGATAGACATTCCCTTCTCGGGAACGGAAATCCCCACCTTTAATCATGTCGTAAAATAAACGTTCAATACTATCGCCGTCATTGGCATAATTTTTAGCGGCGTTAATGCCGCCTTGGGCGGCAATGCTGTGCGCCCGCCGGGGAGAATCCTGAAAACAAAAAACTTTAACACGGTAACCAAGTTCCGCTAATGATGCCGCTGCAGAACTGCCCGCTAAACCTGTTCCCACAATAATAATTTGAAATTTTCTTTTGTTGGCAGGGTTAACCAGCTTGATGTGCGAGCGATATTTCGTCCACTTTTCTTTCAAAGACCCGGGAGGAATTTTTGCATCCAGCATAGGCGGATTCACGTTATCCTCGAAAATTGTTGATTAAAACATAGATCGGAATCGTGCTGTAACCGATGGCAATGAGCGTTCCAAGAAAATTACTTGTCTTTCGAATGGCGATTGTATAGCGTGGATGATTGACGCCAAACGTTTGGAAGAAACTTTGGATCCCGTGGCTTAAATGCATTCCGACCGCAATCATCGCTAAAATATAAAGCGCACTGTGCGTTGGATTGGAAAAAGAATTAATAACGATTCCATATAAACCGTAACTGAGTCCGTCGCTTAAAATACTGCGCGGTCCTACGTGATCGGCAAAGGTAAAATCTAAAATATGCCAAACGACAAAGGCAAAGATGAGTGTGCCGGTATACGACATTAATTTTGCCGAGAGTGAGCGTTCTTCGGAAGGTTTATACGTCGCGTAACGTTGCGGACGGGCTTGCCAGTTTTCCCAAACCAGTTGGGCGGTAACAAAAAGATGGATGAGGAATATTAAAAGGAGTCCAAATTCCAGAAGGTAAAGTCCCGGGCGTAAATGCGCGAGTTTCTCGGCATAACCATTAAACACGCTTGGTCCGCCGTAAATAAATAAATTCCCAGCCAAATGCGCTATGACAAAAAGGATCAAAAAAAGGCCGGTGGCGGCCACAATCTGCTTTTTGCCAACCGAGGAATAATAAAATTCAAAAAATTTGTTCATGCTGTGACAATAAAAGATTGTTTATGCGAAAAACAATTTGAATTATAGCACAGCGAATCTTCATTGCAAGACAACAAAACTAAATCATGTCAAGGCAAGGCCCTTTCGGCCGTCACAAAATCACCACAATCTTTTTTTCTGATAGAGGCCAATCAACTCGGTTGAGGCTAAGATATGTCCCTGCATTGCTTTCTCAAGCCCAGATTTTGTAATTCCTTCGGCAAGATTTAACGTTGTATCCAGGGCATAAATCTTAAAAAAGTAACGGTGCGTGCCGCTGGGGGGACAGGGCCCGCCGTAATTTTTCCGACCGAAATCATTGGCCCCTTGTTTGCCGGGGATTGACTTTTCCGCAATTTGGTTCGTCACCGGGATATCAAAGGCAACCCAATGGACGAAGGTCCCGCCCGGAGCGTCCGGGTCATCCACAATAAGGGCTAAGGATTTTGTTCCCTCGGGGACATCCGAGATTTGTAACGGCGGATTGATGTCTTTGCCTTCGCACGTATATTTTTCGGGAATGGATTTATTGTGTTCGAAGACAGAACTTGTGATTTTCATATTGCCTCCTCTTCCATCGGTCATGAAAAGCCCACCGATGAAAAAAAAACTTAAAATAATGGTCAGTATATTTTTTTTCATTATCTCACTTCATTTATTCAATGGAAACTCCACCCAGGAGTTCGGCCACTTGACTAAAAAAGCGATCAATGTCCTCTTGAACCATCAAAGTCACATCCCCCGAACGTAAATGAACTTCGTCCATATTCACCACCACAATATCACCGTTGACTAAATCCGGGATCATCGCTGCCGGATAAACTACACAGGATGTGCCGACAACAAGAAAAAGATCCGCCTGCTCCGCGAGCTGCATGGCTTCCGGCAAGTATTTAACATTCTCACCAAAAAAGACAACGTCGGGTTTGATAACGCCACCGCACGCACAATGCGGGATCTTTTCTTGCAAAAGCTTCTCCTTCATTTCCTCGTACGAAAATTTCTGACTACAGTCCAAGCAATAATTTTCCCAAAAACTGCCGTGCATTTCATAGACAGTTTCCGAACCGGCACGTTTGTGAAGTGAGTCAATATTTTGGGTAATAACACCTTTGAGTTTACCCATTTTTTCCAATTGACTTAAGAAACGATGAGCGATAGTGGGTTGGAGAGTCCTCTCCAGATTAACAAAATCGCGCGCAAATTCAAAGAACGGTTCCGGGTCTTTATAAAAATGAAAAATATCAAAAATTTTATCCGCGTCATATTTTTTCGTGACGTATAATCCTTGTGGCCCACGGAAATCCGGAATGCCGGCATTCGTCGAAATTCCCGCACCAGTAAGAACAGCAATCGTGTTGGCGTTCTTGATAAGTTCAGCACATTTTTTGACTTGCGAAGAAACTTGTGGCATAGGATTTAATAACAACTTCAATTTATAAACTCAACGGTTCTGTCTAACTTGCTTAATTACACAGTTCTACAAATCTTTCTTGGTTAGCAACGGTATGTTCCCTTTAAATCCCACATTTTATATCACGGGATTTTTTTAAATTCATAAAGACATCCGAAGGCATTATACGAGTCGCGGCCCCCATGCTGAACGCCAATGGAATCTAAATAGCTAAGAATATACTCATCCTCACCTATACCTCTTTTTTCGTCAAAAGTAATGTGCGAGAAAACAAACCAAATTCTTCTAAATCCTTTAAGACTTGCAATATCCTTTATATATTCTTGCCAATTGTATTGTGCTCTTATACCCAATTTATATCGATAATGGTCTAGACCAAAAGAATGGCTGTAGTATTGAAATGCGTATATGGCCCCACAATAAACATAGATTGCATCATCTTTTTGAATGTGTTCCTGGACATATCGTAATACCGGTTTAATTTCTTCAATATATATAATATCATGCGCCAGCAATCTAGGGATATTTTTAATAGGATGCCACAAAATACTTATTAAGAGTAGACCTTGAATCATTCTGACCCAAAACTGCGGTCTGTTCCACAAAACTACCATGCCCTCTGCGATGAAGAAACATATAATAGGAGCATAGAATAATACACTCCGTGCGATTATTGGATATCGATGAAATCCAGAAGCTATCAATGCCAAGAGGAAAGGTGCACATAACAGGATAAATAACTGTTTATCCTTCTTAAAAATGGAACAACCACCAATAATACAAACAATGATTCCCCCTGCAGGTGGCCGAAGCCCCACAGCGTATACAAATACTTCCTTAATCAAACAATTTTGAATAAACCAGAATACTTCATGAATCGTGTGGGGTGGGAAGGGCATAAAAGTGGGTCGCCAATAGCTTGCTAGGACAGAATCTTGTGCTGTTTGTTCTATTTGTCTCGAACTAACCATATAAAGAATGACAAAACTAAGAATCCAGAAACAGAAAATAACGAGTAAATTTCTCATTTCATTCCGACTTTTATTTCTCCAAAACTGTGCACATAATGCTAACCCAATACCTCCCAGAGAGAATATAGCTGGAAAAGAAAACCACAAAATACTTGCACCAACAAAACCCAGTTTTAATGCCCTGAAGAAAATGAGTTTTTGTCCTAAAAAAGAACTCCCCCAGGTTAGGAGAAATAATGCCACAGCCATATCACTGGAATATTGTTTAAATTCTGTCGCATAACGAACAACAATAATAGAAGTAACGAGTTGAAATAGCCCTAGAAATATAAATTCTTGCGCTATGTACTTTGTGAGCAGTTTATAGAGCAAAAAAATCGCCAGGAAGCAAGAAACAAGCGGAATCGAGCGTAAAACATATTCGCTGTTTCCAAATAGACCAACAATAAGTTTCGCTAATACGATAAACCCCAGGGGAGCACTTTGGTCGTAACCCAAGGTTTGGTAAATTTCGCGAATGGGAGCGTTAATGAATAAAGCAAGGTGGGCCTCATCGAACCACAGTGAACGATTATATAAATATTCACTGGTCAGAATAAAAATCCCAAAACAAATAGTGCTAATCGTCAATAATTTCGCAACGATTTTTGTGTCCATCAAAGATTTAACTTGCGGAGCGGTGAGCGATTGCCTTTTTACGTCTCTTCCTCATACTTCCTTTTTAAATTCTCCACCACGGTTGTATCTGCCAAGGTGGTAACATCCCCTAAGGCGCGGCCTTCGGCCACGTCCCGTAAAAGACGACGCATGATTTTACCGCTGCGGGTTTTAGGTAAGTCACTGGTGAAAATGATTTTACTTGGTCGTGCAATCGCGCCGATTTTATTAACGACGTGTTGCTTTAATGCCTCCGCGACCTCTTGGCCTGGAGTGTTGCCGTCTTTTAAAATAACAAAGGCGGCAATGGCCTGTCCCTTAATTTCGTCCTTGATTCCGACAACAGCGGATTCTGCGACTGAGGAATGATCTACCAACGCACTTTCGACTTCCATGGTGGAAATGTTGTGACCAGCAACGAGCATAATATCATCGACCCGACCAAGTAACCAATAATAACCATCTTCATCAATCTTCGCACCGTCACCAGTGAAATAATATTTTCCACCCCACCGACTCCAATACGTTTGGCGATAACGTTCCGGATCGCCAAAGATTCCCCGTAACATCGCTGGCCACGGTTTCGTTAAAGCTAAATAACCGCCACCGACTTTGACTTCCTTTCCCTCTTCCGTTAAAACCTTGGCTTCGATGCCAGGAAGTGGTTTAGTAGCAGAACCCGGTTTAAGTATGGTAACTCCAGGAAGCGGTGAAATTAAAATACACCCTGTTTCCGTCTGCCACCAGGTGTCAACAATAGGACATCGCTCTCGACCAATGTATTCGTAATACCAAACCCAAGCTTCGGGGTTAATCGGTTCTCCGACACTTCCCAAGAGACGTAGTGACGAAAGATCACACCCCTCCGGCCACTGCGTTCCCCATTTCATAAACGCACGAATGGCTGTCGGTGCGGTATAAAAAATTGTAACGCCGTGCTTCTCGATAATTTTCCAAAATCGATTTCGTTCTGGCCAGTCAGGTGAGCCTTCGTACATTACAACAGTCGCAGCATTTGCTAAGGGGCCGTAAGTGATGTAACTATGCCCAGTGACCCAACCGACATCGGCCGTACACCAAAAGACATCTTCGGGTTTCAGATCAAAAACGTATTTGGAGGTGAACGTCACCCCTGTCATGTATCCGCCAGTCGTATGAATAATCCCTTTAGGTTTACCGGTTGTTCCCGAGGTGTACAAAATGAAAAGCAAATCCTCGGAATCCATTTTTTCCGGTTCACAGTAACTCTGTGCGTTTTTCATTACGTCATGGTACCAATGGTCACGACCTTGTTGCATCTTAATTTCATTTTTGCATCGCTGGACCACCAGAACATTTTTAATGGAAGGACAATTTTGAACGGCGGCGTCTGCGGCCTGTTTTAATTGCACGATTGTCCCCCGTCGATAACCACCGTCCGCGGTAATCAACAATTTTGCCTGTGCATCATTAATCCGATCTTTAAGCGCTTCGGCACTGAATCCGCCAAAGACAACGGTGTGCACCGCGCCAATCCGCGCACAGGCCAGCATACTCATCACGGCTTCCGGAATCATCGGTAAATAAATGGCTACTCGATCCCCCTTTTTGATCCCTAAAGATTGAATTGCATTCGCCAATTTATTTACTTCTCGATAAAGATCCCAGTAAGTTAAGACTCGGTTATCGCCGGGCTCCCCTTCCCACATGATCGCGGCTTTGTTACGGATCACCGAATTGATGTGCCGATCAACACAGTTATAACAGGCATTGATTTTTCCCCCCACAAACCATTGTGCAAACGGTAATTTCCAGTCTAAAATCTTATTCCACTTTTTAAACCAAGTCAAACTCTCCGCCTGATGTTCCCAAAAAGCTTGCGGATTTTTGACTGCCTTCCGGTAAATCGATTTATCTTTAATATACGCTTGGGATTTAAATTCTTTGCTTGGCTTAAAGACACGATTTTCTTTTAAGAGGGCAGCGAGAGTCGTGCTAGTTGCTTTTTTTACTCCTTTACGCATTTTTTATTCCTCCTCATCAACATTATTCCAGCTATTGTCCTCGGGTGAAACTTTTGATAAGTATAACACCAACCGTAAAATCACTTAATGAGTTTGATAATCTCCCTAAAATTTTTATGCTCCGATGTACGTACAAGTTCGCAAATAATCATTTCCGTGGACGTTAACAAAGCGCCCGCTATTTTCATGCGTTCCAGTGCAATATCTTTATTCTCTTTCGCCCGTGAAGAGACTGCATCGACAACCACTTGTAATTTAAATCGTCGGTCCAGTAAATCCATAACGGTTTGATAAACGCACACATGCGTTTCAATGCCACAGACGATGATTTGCTGGCGGTTGAGAGCGTTTAATTTCTGTAAGAATTCCATACTCCCACAACAACTAAAACTTTTTTTAACAACGGGTGAGAACTTTTTAAGATGCTTGGCGATCGCCGGAATGGTTTTACCGATTTTTTCCGGAGCCTGCTCTGTATAAATAACGGGTAAAGTTAAAATCTTTGCGGCTTCAATGAGGCTACCAATGTTTCTATGGATTTTGTTTTTCTCATAAACCAAGTTGGCGAGTTTTCCTTGGACATCAATGATGAGCAGGGCCGCGTGATCAATGCTAAACATTTTACTTTCAAATTCAATACGCATTAAAAAGGCACAGATTAAAATTTATCTGTGCCTTTTTATTTTAACTGAGTTGAAAAGTTTCCACTGATGATCGATTTTGAAATTTATTTAGAGACACTGATGATCCCGCATCCAATTCGACCCCCAGCGTTACCAGTTGGTTGTCCAAAGTCATCTTCTTTTTCATGCAAAATAACGGTTTTGCCATCTACGGGGTATTTCCCGCCACTTAAAGTGACTTCCGGAAGAACTCCGCTATATTTCCCGTGTCCAGTTGCATCGATCTCGATATTACCCATATCGCCGGCATGGGCTTTGGTATGTCCGTCCTTTTCTAACATCCCGTGTTGAACATTATCGGGATTATAATGCCCACCGGCAGCCTTACCGACATCCACACAACTGCCGACTTCATGAATATGAAAACCGTGTTTGCCAGGATTGGGAACATTAAAAAGTTCTGCTTCCACTTTTAAACCATCCACGGTTTCAGTAAATTTCACCGTTCCGGAAATATTCGACCCTTCTTGTGTTCCTGTGATTTCGGCAACGCCTTGAGCAATTGCTTCTACCTCAGCGGTTGCTTCCAACATATTTCCCATCATTGCATCATCATTCATCATTGATCCTTTATCCTCCCCCATCAGTGCACCTGTACCTTCACCCATCATTGAGTCCTTCTCTTCTCCCAGCATAGCTCCCATCTCTGCATTCATCATCGCATCTGCGGCCGAAGTCGAACACGGCGCCACAAAAAATACCGCAAAAATAATGACGATCCCAAGGCTTATTTTTACTTTGTCCATACGCTTTCTCCTTTGCTGTTAAATTAAATAAATAATTGAGCTCTAATTTATCATCTCATTTAGGGATTTGTCAAGCGAATCTCTATAGCCTAACGTTTGCTTGTCGGTCAGGTAAGGCCATGGCTTCTTTACTTTCGGGGTTCGGGCATCGGGGTACATTGGCTGGCTAATGAACTATTTCTTGGGAACAATGGTCATAGTTAATTCGGCAACCAAAGTTTTAATCTTCCCCACAAAATAACTGATTTCATATTTATCATACTGGTCGTAACTAAAGTCGACCCCCAAGGGAAGCGAATTTCGATTGCCTAATGGTTCGCTCATACACAAATTAACATATCCGTTGGC
>JAHFGK010000087.1 GCA_023247475.1 Candidatus Omnitrophota bacterium | reverse complement strand
CTCTTATCATCAGAATGTCCTTATTCTTGTCCATAACATCCTCCTTATCGTTATGGACTATACCATCTCACTAGGACATTCTTATTTTGGCCAATTAGGACATTATCACTTTGGCGTTACATATTAAATTACCGCGAGCTAAGGATGTGGGTGTAGTTGGTATTTCTTCTCAAAAAGCTTCGCATAAACCTCTGCGCTTTTAAGAGCAAACCATAAATCCACTTGTTAGAAGGATAATGGGTATGGGATACTGGCGGGGCATGTAGATAATTTTCGAATTCCCCTGAAGTAAATCCCAATTTTTTTAATACAAAATTTTTATCTTCTTGTAAGAGCTGATTATTTTCATAGGGAGGATTTTTCATTAATTCCATAGCTTCGTCTCGGGATATTTGTCCGGAACAAATAAGCGTAGAGTAATGGAGCTTTCTTTTATCAACCCCAAATTTGGTGGGCAATATATAACCCTGGTAAAAACGAGTAAATACGGATTCATAATGTTTTTTTTCGTAAGGCCTCCATCCGATCTCATTATTGAGCATTGCAATAGCTTCCTCTTTATTGTAGGTAACATAATTCAAAATGGATATCCACTTAATTCTATTAACGAACATGTATTTTAATGTCTTAGTTATACCAATCGTTGGAAAATTTTTTATTCTTTTCGAATCCCCAAATTTTTTATAGATCCCCTTTATATTCCAAAGATCTCTTTTAAAGTGAGTCCATCCAGGTGGCATACGCATCCCTTCATTGGCCAGATTGGTTCCTGCCAGGATATACTTGATTTTTCTTTTGAGAGCAATTTCATATAAAGTCGCTGCTATGGCATGATCCGTTAACATCTCAATATCAATCACATTAGCCTTGAAAAAAGCGATTTGTAGATTTTTAAACGTTTCCCAATCAAGCACACAAGTATATAAATCAACATTTAGATTACGGCAAAGCTTCTCAATATTGCTGACAGCCAATTCTGAGTTCCAACCGTTGTCCATGTGCACAGCTAAAGCTCTTAGGCCCAATTTTTTTGAAATATACAGCACATAAGAACTATCCAATCCGCCACTGACACCCACGATACAATCGTATTCTTTATTTCTACCTTCTTTTTTGATTCTGTCTATTAGGCCGATCAATCCTTTTTCTTTTTGCGTTTGATTACGTTCCGCCTCATTAATTAACGCAATATATTCGGTACAGTAATTGCATCGTCCGGTCTCATCGAATTTTATTTTTGGGGCGGCCGTGTCCATAATACATCGTGTGCAGATTTTAATTTCATCGGACATTTTTAATCTCTCTTTATATTTTGGCTATATTCTCAATAAAATTACGATAATTAACCTGCCAATTTCCATCCCAAAAATCATTTGGGTTATAGTTCTTGGTTTCATTATTCAGTATCTTTTCCACCAATTCCTCTACACCATTAAAGACGCTAAAAATGTTTCGATCAACATAATAAGACAAATAAGGATTATTTTGAACAAAAACTTGTTTTCTAAAAAACATCGCTTCAAATAAAACAGTTGAGATTTCCGTACTAACGATAAGATCAACAGAGGACAATGTATCGTATAAGTTACCGGTATTAAGTAAAATCTCATTTGTCTTAAGGATTTGGTATCTCTCTTTAACAAGGAATCTTTCTGCAGGATGCGGTCTAAATAAAATCTCAAATTTTGAATCATCTAACCTTTTTTTAAGCTCTAGTGCCAGCTGCCTGAATAATTCTGGTGTTGTCCCTCCTGAAATGAGCAGGACAATCTTTTTAGTTTTAGTTTCCATTGGTACCCTGTGATTCTTCAGATGTTCAATGATATAGGCGTTACCTATAGTAATGGTTTGCGAAGGTGTGTTAATTTGAGAATTCCAATATTTACCGAACGTTAAAAAATATTGTGGTAAATATTTTTCATACTCAGAGCCCAAGAGAGCTTTCCCGTAATTATAAGCTTGATGATTTTTAGAGACAGCACCATGTTGATATTCCGCTGTTTTTATTCCGATTTCCCTTGCCCATTTTAGTACATGTGATTTATGCCCATAACTACCATCATCCAAAATTATTAATTTTGGGTTAAATTTTTCAAAAAGCATAGAGTAGCAAGAGTGTAGACTTGGTAATGATTTAGCCTTGCTTTTAAGATTATGGCAGACCCTAATCCATGTGGAGTCATCAAACTTGTAAATAAATTTTTTTTTTAGGAAAAGAATGAATTGTTCAACTGTTTTAGTGTCCAGTGTTTTTAATTTTTCAAATTGTGATTTTATGAGTGCTTTTATGAGAATGGCGTCGTGATATCGGACTCTAGTAAAATATCGGGGTTTCAGGTATTTCCCTTTTGACGATTCTTCGATAATTAATGTTCTATCTTCATATTCAAAAGCAAAATAATCATACGATTTGTTAATATATTTCCCATTATCTCCCTTTACATTTAATACACCCGAACCGAATATCATTATATCAATAGATTCATTATTATTTCCCAATAAAGGATTATTAGTTATGGTATTAATGAGATAGGCAAAGATATTATTATGGAATAATTTGGAAATTGAGAAATAAGGGTAATCCAAATCGAACATCTTATTCACGGCACTTTGCAGTAAAAAATTTCTAACAAATGGCCACATCAAAATGTTGTCATAAACAAAACGAAAGTTTAGCACTTCCAAATCTTCCTCTATAGTTAATAATTCTTTCATGCTAAGGATTTGATTCAAATTTATCCCCCCCCAATTAATTAAAACTTACTTTTTAGAAAGCTGAAACCATGGCATGGGATAGACTCGCGCACTCAGCCCCCAGACCATTAAGAGATTAACAAAATTTGTAATGGTTGAGGCTTGAGCAGCACCTATGGCCCCATTGGCTTTTATCAATAAATAATTTAATGCGATATTCATTAAAACCGATAAAAAAGTAATTCCCGCTAATATATGTGTTTTTTTACGAAGGTGATATAGTTTACCACCAGATAATACATGCCGTTTGCAGCGCTACCAAAGGCGATCCAAATAACGTAATTATAAGCGGAATAGAAGTTTTCGCCGACAAGAAATTTTAGTAAAAATGGAGAAATGATACTTAATAGTAAAGCCAGCATAATTATCAAAAGAAACATTATATAAGTAAAATTTACAATTTTGACTTTTTGAGCATTATCATTCTTCTGAAGGCTATTAAATAGATAAGGGGCCCATGCTTGATTAAATGATTGTATAAGAAATCCAATGATAGCGCCAATTTGGTAACCAACGGTATAAATTCCAGTAGCCGCAACGCTCACCATATTGTTAATAAAAATTCTATCAATGGCGGTCATTAGCCATCCTCCTAAGACGTGTGGAATAAGAGGAATGCCAAACCATAAGATATCTTTAATATAGTTTGGGTTAAACGAGAACTTTAAATAATCTCTTTTGTAGAGAATGAACACGGATATGAGTCCGAATATTATGCTGCTAATAATAATTCCCATGAATCTTCCCTGCCATTGCCATCTAAGCACAATGATAAAATACACAGAAAGTCCAAAATTCAAAGCCGTTTGTAATATAAGAAAAAGGCCATAAGGAAGAGGTTTCTCTTCAACTTGCCATAAAGTGATATTAAGACTAAAAGCATAGTTGGCTAGCGCCACAAAGACCATAATCAATAACCAATTTTCTGGGAATTTGAGAAGGTGAGCAAGGTGGGTTTTAGCAAAGTAAACAATGCTGAAAGTTAACAGGAAACTCACGATGGCAACATAGCTAGCATTTCCATTATAAATTTTTAAGTCATCCCTACTTAATTTGAAAAAATTGACACTAACAGCGCTGGGGGCATTTAACCCAACAAAGACAATTAATATCGATAATAGTATTTCAAAAGTTGCAATGATACCATAATCAAAAGGAGATAGATACCGTGTTAAAATTGGTAAAAGAAAAAAGGGAAGAGAAATTTTGATGAAATTGCATAGGACATAAATAAAAGAATTTCTAAATAGTTTATGACTAAATATATTAGAAAAAGAGTTATACAGTTCATTTTTGATTAGCTGATGCATAGAACTCCACAATTATAAGTATTTTTAATTTGAGCTTTACTTTAATAGCTATAATTCTTCGATACTATCCATTTCCACACAGGATAATTAATAAGTAAAATGCCTAGTATAACAAATACGTGTAATGCCAATAGAAATTTATCCTTATATTCAAAAACAACAGAATATGTACCCGCCTCGCTCAGTAGCACCGATTGAAAAGCAAGGTTTGTTCGATATATAGTTGTATTTTTTCCATTAATAGAAGCCGTCCATTTTGGGTAATAATTATTTGTAAGTACAAATATTGCTGGACCACTTGTCATTATGTCAAAAATTACTTTGTCAGGACTGTAATAGACCAGTTTAATTTTACTTTTGATTATCGATTCAGAGGTATTCTTACCAATGAAAGAATAAGGAACATTTTTGTCTGTTTTAGAGTAGAAAGCAGTTCTTCGCAAATCATCAATATTCTGAATTTCTAACTGTTGACCGACTTCTTCATCTGAACGCAAAATAACCGCATTATTTACCAGAAATCCTCTTTCAAAAGAATTTTTAAGTTCATATAGATAATAAGGTTGAAAATTTTGTCTAAAAGAATAATTATATAATCCTCCGTAAGAGGATTTTTCTGGTTTGGCATAAATAATTCTTGATGAAAGCTGTTCCAAATTTGGTTCCAACTTAGAAGCAACTAAATATCTTACGTTCATCATTAATATGACTGGCAAATTGAGTTTTAGACTTTTATTTTCATTGAGAAAATACAGATCATACCAATATGTATCAAAATGATTTTTATCTTCTTTCCTTTCCAACTGCGGGGCAATTGATGCTTTAAATAGTCTCTTATATAAGCCAGAGAATAGAGGACTCCTTCCGTCAGCACACTCCCATTCGTATTTCATTATTGCTGAGGGAGGCAAATCACTAATGCTCCCGACTCTAAAAGGACGATTTTTTTCTTCTAAAAGAAGTTTTCTAAAAATTGGGTAATTATCAAAATATTTCTTATACGGAATTTTTTCAGGAGCATCCTCAAAATGGATCATCCTCGTTATAGTACATAGGCTAATTAATACCATTATAATTATCGTAGAACAGAACATATGTGAATTTTGTTGGGGTAATCGTAATTTGTTTAATAGCATACTATATTTATATGTTTTATGAAGATTTTTTTGCAATAATTCCAATATTTTTTTAGCAAATTTAATCTGGGCGTGTTTTATTAAAAATAATACGAAAATAATAAAGGCCAAAATATTTAATAAAAATATTTTTATTCCAATTTGCCCTAAAGGGTAGAGATGAATTATTAATAAGAGCAAACCTAATAGGCATCCACAGAAATATGCTCGTACTAGTTTTTGATTTCTCTCTAATTGCTGGAGGCCACTAAAGCAAAAGATCATAAATAGAAATGGTAAAGTCCAAGAAAAATGATCTAGATCCATTTTTGCTAGAATAGTTTTCCCAAGAAATGCAGAAAAATACGAGCCAAAGAACGTACTAATTACAAGCCCTGCCACTATTATCATCAAGCACCTTCTTAAAAAAGTAGAATATCTAATTACAGCTACGGTGCCAAAAAATAATATAAAGGTCATGCTTAGTGTACAGATATTAATAAATTTCGATTTTAATAACTGCAAAAAATTTATTATGGGTATCTGTTGAATACGCTCCATAGGAGCATAAAGATATACCCTTTGTGAAAACGGAATATAATCATAAAGCTGATACAGCTCAGGGATATTTATAAGTAAATAACCAACCCAAAGTATATTGGATAACAGCAATAACCTTCGCTTATTCGTCCCTTCAAACAAAATAAGAACAAGAATTATATGTAAGACATAAAAGAAGGGGAATGTTAATACTGGGTATGAGACATAAAAGATCAGGTTTATCCCAATAAGAACCGAGAGGTTATTACGAAATTGATTTGTTTTTTTAGTTAAATCTGTTGACCAAACATAAAAGAGGGGGAAAAGGTAATTGAAAACTGTATGAACAATAGCATTGGGCTGTATTTGTGTACTCAACGAAAATAATATTCCTCCCATTAAAGATAATTCGTGAGAAGCAGATAAATGTTCGTATAATAACCTGTACATCCCATAACCGGCACCCACCATAAGAATAATGATCATAGCTGAATACAGAAACCATGCAGGAAAGAATATGGAAAGCAAGCAGAGTATATAATATGGCGGATGATGTCCTGCATATGAAGGCATACCACCTGCAATATTAGGTAGCCATAAGAAGAGGCCATGTTTAATTAGTAATTCCCCCATGATACGAAACTTTGAAAATTCAGAATCAAAAGTATCGTGGATCCTAATACTTGCAAAAGGGCCTAAAATAATTTTATCAAGATAAAAAATACAGGTTATCAAAATAAAAATTAGGATGACTGATTTTTTATTTTTTTTTGCCATAGAAAAAACTAGATCCAGCGTAATACTGAAGTCAATATAATGAAAGACGATAAGAAAAATAAAGGGTATAGGCCATTTGAGACATTGGAAATGTTACAGAGCAAGATATCTATTTCTACAGGACAAGAGAACTCAAAGGGATTAGGGTAAGTTTACCTAGTTTAGATTATCGTTATTTGATCCCACTTAAGAGGAGTGCCTTTTTTTATCTTTTTAGAGGCAATTTTACCTAAGATTTTCTGGAAATATTTGGGGGCTAATCCATGATATGGGCGAATAACACGAATATTAGTTTTGGTAAATAATTCCCCTCTTTCAATATTTTCCACCGCAAAAACAGATCGCCGAAATCGTTTACTTTTTTGTTCCTCTTTTGTTAATCCATAATAAACTTTCCCTAAAGCATAAAAGGCTTTTTTACTTTCTTCAACAAGCGTTTTCATTTCGAGAGGTTCCATAGAGAATTCAGAATCCACTCCACCATCAGAGCGCCTTAAAGTAAAATGTTTTTCTATAATTCTCGCTCCTAGGGTTATGCTGGCAACGCTAACACTAATACCGTTTGTGTGGTCCGATATTCCCGCAATACACTTGAATCGATTAGTCAAGTCTGCGATGGTTAATAAATTGGCATTTTTAGGAAGGGCTGGATATACACTTGTGCATTTGAGTAAAATAATGTCTTTACATCCAGCCTTTCTGGCCGTTAGAACGGTTTCTTTCAATTCATTGAGTGTAGCCATCCCTGTTGAGATGATCAATGGTTTACCTGTTTTGGCCACTCTTTTAATGAGAGGTAGATGTGTGTTCTCGAAGGAAGCAATTTTATAGGCGGGGACATTAAGTGATTCCAGAAAATCCACAGCACTTTCATCAAAAGGAGTACTAAATCCTATTATCTCTAGCTCTTTACATCGCTTAAAGATCGCTTTATGCCATTCCCATGGAGTATAGGCCTTCTTGTACAAATCATAAAGATAAAATCCACTCCATAGGCTTTTTTTATCTTTAATAAAGAATTCTTTTCGTTTGCAGTTAATCGTCATTGTGTCAGCGGTATAGGTTTGTAACTTAATAGCATCGCAGCCACTGCGGGCCGCAGCCTCCACAATCTGCAAGGCTCGTTTAAGAGATTGGTTGTGATTACCTGACATCTCAGCGATTATCAATGGAGGATGGTTTAGCCCTACCTTTCGTTTCCCAAGGGTAATAACTTTTGGATTCATCGCTCTATCTTATCAGTATTTTTTATTACCTTTCGGTATTCAAGGCAACAATCTTTTGAGGTCAGGATGAAATTATTTCTTTCAAATACTTTTTTGGAAGCAATATTTTCTGGTTTAATGATACCAGCGATGACAGTGATATCTTGCCATGTCTTGAGAATGGCTTCAGTTCCTTTTTCTACAAGAATAGTCCCCAATTCTTGACCTCGAAAAATGGTATCTACCGAGTAACTGATCTTTACAGATGTCCCGTCTCTATTAAATCGAATTTGACCAATGGGCGTCTTATTTTTAGTCTCAAGGATGAAGATTTGGCAATGTTCCGGCTGCTTTACCTTTTCATTGAACCATTTTTGGTGGGTTTCCCAGGAAATAATTTCTGAACTTAATGAATTTTTTCGTACTTGAGAATCATTGGCCCACCTAAACAATAATTTACAATCATCCAAACATACTTCTCTTAAAACCAGATCTTCTTTATTCATTTTCATATAGTAGTGTATGATCAAAGGTAAGTAATGACGCGGTTGATCCCTTCTCCATCACAAATTGCGCCAGCCTTTCTACTCATCTCAGTAATTTTTTCATTAGTTATTGACCTTATAATCTGCGCAATAGTATTCTCAGTTATATCAGCGGATGAACCAGGATAGATGGCAGCTCCTGCTTTGGCCAACCCTTTCGCAATATTAACTTGGTTATCAGCGATCGGGATAAGTATCATAGGCAAGAATAAAGTACACATCTCCCAGCAAGTGGATCCCCCCGCTCCGATTGCCAAGTCTGCTTTTAGCATTAAATCCGCAAGATGAGGGATATCCTTGTGTATACGATTTTTTAAAGCAAGATTTGATAGTAATTGTTTTAATTCTCTATCAAATCTATAAACGACTCCTACAATTATATCCACTGCCACGGATCTGCCGGATAACTCAATACCTTTTAACACTTTTAACGTTTGATTACTTTGATCAGCTCCCCCCATCGTGATTAAAACCCTTTGCAGCTTTGACCTTATGTTCGCCTTTTTTCGTTTGTTTGAATAAATCTCATTAACTAGAGCATAATTGGGTCCCAATAATTTAATAGTATGCTTATCGCATTGATATTTGTATTTTGAGGCCCCTATATTTTGATTTAGTAAGAGATCAACAGGAAACTTCGTATGATTAATATCATCAATAGCCATTATTCTCATGAGAGGATTTTTTTTAAAACTGAGGAAATAGGTATCCTTGACAAGATAGTGATCTACGATGATCCAGTGAGGTTTTACTTTCTCTAGCACGGTTAAAACAAATTTTTTCTCGGATTCAAACGGCTTCATTGGCGGGATTGGTATAATCTTAAATCCCGATGATATAATCCTATGCTTAACTGTGTGTGGGA
>JAHFGK010000004.1:32047-37408 GCA_023247475.1 Candidatus Omnitrophota bacterium | reverse complement strand
AATCACTTCTCAACTCCTTTTCAAGAAAACTCCTCATACGTTCGTCGTATCTTCTTTGCTGCCCCGCCTTTCCTTTAAAATATTTAGAGGAAGGCGGGACTGTCCCAGCTACCTCTAAAATTTTTATGAAAAGCTGGGGCTGTGTAGGAAAGAGTTTTCTAGCAGTTAGGAAAGTTTTTAAACTTTCCTACAATGTAAAGAATCCCGTTGGTAGGTAAAGGAGAAAATCAATGAAGAGAGTTATCGTTCTATTCTTCATGCTTTTTTTTGTCGGCTGTGTGAGCGCTACCATCCCTCATTATCTCCAAGATAAATCTCCCTATAAAAAGAAATTTTATGCCAGTTACGATGATACGCTCAAAGCCGTTCAGACAACTTTGCCAGATTTGGGGTGGAAGATAACCTCTTTATCGGATCCGGTTGTGTATGAACAAAATTCCGCTGGTAATGAAGCTGTCCCAAAGCAAATTCTTATGTTCACGGATGTGCGACAAACCGCTTTTTTTTTGGGGACACGTTATGCCAAAATGAATATTTATGTGCGTTCCTTAAGTGACGGGACGGAAGTGGAAATACGTTATATCACCGTGACCTCCACACCGTTTAAAACCTTGAAAAATTATAAAAACGATAATGCCGTCCAAAGAATTTTCGACCGCATCGAAAAGGCGTTAAAGTAGTCATGGCTCGCCTATTTCTTTAGGCATTCTAAGAAACCGATCCCCCGTAAGTTAATCAGGCACATTAGATTCATTTTTTAACCAAAAGAGATAATAAAAATTTTGAGTTCGATTTATGGATCAATTTGTTCTTAAAAGTAAATTTCGTCCTGTGGCCGAGCAAACTCAGGCCATCGATCGTTTAGTGAGAAATATTAAGGAAGGGGCTAAAGCCCAAGTGCTTTTGGGGGTAACGGGTAGCGGTAAAACATTTACTCTTGCCAACGTCATTGCCAAGATTAATCGTCCCACCATAGTCATCTCGCATAATAAGACCCTCGCGGCCCAGCTCTATAGTGAATTTAAGGAATTTTTTCCCTCCAATGCGGTGGAATATTTCGTCAGTTATTATGATTATTACCAGCCGGAGGCCTACATCCCGCAGACCGATACGTATATTGAAAAAGATGCCTCCATTAACGATCGATTAGATCGGCTGCGCCTCGCAGCGACAACATCACTTTTGTCGCGTCGGGACGTTTTGATTGTGGCCAGTGTTTCTTGTATTTATAATCTCGGTTCCCCGGAAGATTATCGGGAATCCTTGTTGTGTCTGGAACAAGGACAGTCCATCGAACGCGATGAAGCGATTAAACAATTGGTAGGAATTCAATATGAACGTAATGATTATGAATTTTCTCGGGGGAAAATGCGGGTTCGCGGCGATGTTTTAGAGGTTTATCCAGCGTATCGGCAGGATGCTTATCGGATTGTGTTTTTAGGTGACCAAATTGAAAAGATTAGCCAAATTGATCCGGTTACCGGTGAAGAAAAGATAGAGTTAGAGAAAGTGGCCATTTATCCGGCGAAACATTTTATTGTTTCGCATCCACGCCTGGAAAAAGCGTTAGGGGAAATTGAAACAGAATTAAAGGAACGCCTTGAGGTTTTTAACAAGCAAGGAAAATTTTTGGAATCGCAAAGGCTTAATTCCCGAACGCGTTTTGATATGGAGATGCTGCGCGAGATGGGGTATTGTCATGGGATTGAAAATTATTCGCGGATTTTATCCGGCCGTCCGCCGGGCAGTCGTCCTTTTTGTCTTCTGGATTATTTTCCAGAGGATTTTGCCACGCTCATCGATGAATCGCATGTGACGGTTCCGCAACTTCATGGGATGTATGAAGGAGATCGATCCCGTAAGGAAATGTTGGTGGAGCATGGATTTCGTTTGCCCTCGTGTTTGGATAATCGTCCTTTGAAATTTGATGAATTTATGAACACCATCGGTCAGAGGATTTATGTCTCCGCCACACCTGGACCTTTTGAGAAGAAAAACAGTGGTGGCATTATGATTGAGCAAATTATTCGTCCAACGGGAATTGTAGATCCGCCGATTGATGTTCGCCCAACAACCGGACAAGTCGAAGACCTTATTCAAGAAGCAAAAAGGCGAGCGAAAAATAACGAACGCGTTTTGGTCACCACGCTAACCAAACGGATGTCCGAAGATCTCACGGATTATTTGGAAGAACAAGGATTGAAAGTCAAATATCTTCATTCCGATATTGAAACAATCGACCGCGCAAAAATTTTAAAAGAGCTGCGATTAAAGAAATTTGATTGTTTGGTGGGCGTGAATCTTTTGCGGGAAGGATTAGATTTGCCAGAAGTTTCCTTGGTTGCGATTTTTGATGCGGACAAGGAAGGGTTCTTGCGTTCGCAGACCTCATTGATTCAGATTGCCGGACGAGCCGCACGCAATATTAACGGACTTGTCGTTATGTATGCGGACACGATAAGCCCCGCGATGAAGGCCACTATTGAAGAATGTGAGCGCCGTCGCAAAATTCAGTTAGAATTTAATAAAAAGCATGGGATCACACCGACCACGATCAAAAAGGCCATCTATGAAGGGATTGCGGAATTAGCCGAAGAGGAGGCCCAGGAACTCGTTTTGGACGTGGCTGGGCAGAACAAGGAAGATTATATATTAGCGAGTCTCATTGCGGATCTTGAACGGCAAATGGAATTGGCGGCGCGGAATTTGCAATTTGAAAAAGCGGCGATAATCCGCGATAAGATTAAAGAGCTGAAGAGTCAGGAAGAAAATTTTTTCGGCATTAAACCGAAACGGTGAAGTTTAATAATATTCTAATCCGTGAGAAAATTGGGGCGGCTTGAAGGGCCGCCCTCTTAAATCGGGAGAACAGCGAACATTTCCCAAAGTACTAGGTTGACTAGAAACCCAGTGAATTTGGAAATGTGCCGGGATTATATGAACGGCACAACCCTTCATTCTGGTATAATATTTCAACTCAAAAACGTAACTAATCAATCCATCTATAATAGTTTCTACACAGAGATATTTAGAGAAGGATCCCAATGCTTTTAGCCATTGATATTGGAAACACAACCATCGCGTTAGGCCTTTTAAGAGGGCTTAAAGTCGTTAAAGTCTTTCGAGTTGAGACGCAGCTGCCGCGAAACAAGATGACAGTTCAACTTAAGAGGATTTTGACAGGTTTAAAAAGAAAATACCCTTCCTTAAAAACAGCGGTGATCTGCAGTGTCGTCCCCGATGTTTTAGGAGCCTTAAAAAGTATTGTTGCCCAGGAGTTGAAGACAAAAGTTCTTGTGATTGGACAAGACCTTCACGTTCCTTTGATCAATCGGTACCGTAACCCCCAACAAGTCGGTCAAGATCGATTAGTGGGAGGCTATGTAGCAATGACGTTTTATGGAGCCCCAACGATTATTATTGATTTCGGGACGGCCATTACTTTCGATGTGGTCTCCAAGAAGAGAGAATATTTAGGAGGAATCATTGTCCCCGGTCTTCGTCTATCGGCGGAATCTCTATTCCATAAGACAGCTCTTCTTCCCAAAATAAAAATTATTAGCCCCAAAGAACTTATTGGCCGGGATACCCAAAATAGTATTTTAAGCGGTCTATTCTATGGCTACGGTGCCATGTGCCGCGGACTTGTTCATCTTATTTCGAAAAAAATAAAAGGGAAACCAACCGTTGTGATTACCGGTGGACACACCGCATTGATGAAAAAATATATTGCGCAAGACATTCAAGTTGTTGATGAAGATCTTGTTTTAAAAGGGGTTGCCTTGATCTATAAAAAGTGTCGGTAAAAGTTTATTGCTAACGGCCAATCCCTCTAGGTACTTGACAGAAAATTTAAGCCCATAATTATTAATTTTTAACTCATTGGATTTTTAAGAAAGGAAAACATGGCGAAACAATTAATTTTTAGTGACGAGGCACGACGAGCTGTTTTAAGGGGAGTGGAAAAACTGGCGAGAGCGGTTAAAGTAACGCTAGGGCCTAAGGGGCGCAATGTCGTTTTAGACAGAAAATTTGGTTCCCCCACCGTCACCAAAGACGGTGTTTCCGTAGCTAAAGAAATTGATCTAGAAGACCCTTATGAAAATGTTGGCGCCCAGTTAGTCAAAGAAGTGGCGGAAAAAACTTCCGACATGGCGGGTGACGGAACAACCACCGCGACGATTTTAGCCGAGGCTATTTATCGCGAAGGATTAAAAAATGTGACCGCCGGCGCTAATCCAATGGCCCTCAAAAGGGGCATTGAGGCCGCGGTTGGGAAAGTCGTAGAAGCGATTCAGGGTTTTTCTAAGAAAGTGGATTTAAAGGAGATTAAAGAGGTAGAACAGGTCGCCAGGATTGCCGCGAATAATGATGATGTCATTGGCCAAAGAATCGCCGAGGCCTTTAAAGCGGTCGGCAAAGACGGGGTCATCACCGTTGAGGAATCGAAGACCATCCATACCGAATTGAAGATTGTGGAGGGGATGCAATTTGACCAAGGATATATTTCTCCTTATTTCGTTACGGATCCAGTTAAGATGGAATGTATTTTGGACGAACCGTATATTTTGATTTATGAAAAAAAGATAAGTAATATTAAAGATTTTATTCCTTTGTTAGAAAAGGTGGTGAAAACCGGAAGACCTCTTGTTATCATTTGTGAAGATGTAGAAGGAGAAACGCTAGCCACTTTGGTTGTAAATAATCTACGTAAGACATTTTCCTGTTGCGCTGTCAAAGCGCCGGGGTTCGGTGACCGACGAAAAGAAATGCTGGAAGATATAGCGATTTTAACCGGAGGGAAAGCCATTACCGAAGATTTGGGTTTTAAATTAGAAAATCTGGATCTTAATCATTTAGGGAAAGCAAAAAAGGTCAAGATTGATAAAGATAATACCACGATGGTCGAAGGTACGGGGAAATCGGTGGAAATCAAGGGTCGCATTGGTCAAATCCGAAGCCAAATTGAAAAAACGGATTCCTCCTATGATAAAGAAAAATTACAAGAGCGGTTAGCGAAATTAGCCGGGGGCGTGGCAATTATTAATGTCGGCGCCGCTACCGAATCGGAGATGAAAGAAAAAAAGGCGCGGGTGGAAGATGCTCTTCATGCCACACGCGCGGCCGTGGAAGAGGGAATCGTCCCCGGTGGAGGTGTTGTGCTTTTAAGAGCCGTCGAATCACTCGAGAATCTAAAAGTCAACGGTGATGAGAAAATAGGTGTTGATATTATTAAGCGCGCCTTAGAAGAACCGATTCGTCAATTAGTCAGTAATGCCGGGTTAGAAGGTTCTGTCATTGTGCAACGGTTGAAAAAAGAAAAGAAGAATATCGGATACGATATTAATAAAGATGAATATG
>JAHFGK010000004.1:0-32037 GCA_023247475.1 Candidatus Omnitrophota bacterium | reverse complement strand
CGAACCGCTTTACAGAACGCCGCCAGTATTGCTGCTTTGCTAATAATGACTGAGACAGTAGTGACCGAATTGCCAGAGAAAGAAAAGCCAGCAACGCCACCTTCTATGCCGGGTGGGGGAATGGGGTTCTAAGCTTAAAGTAATTTAAGCTTAGGTGAGTATGGTGGAATTTTCTCCAACTAATTTAAATATTTGTAGTTTTGTTTCTATGTTATAAAAGACAAGGAAGTACCTTCTGTTTAGTATTTGTGTTGACATTTATAGACAAATTATCTATAGTAATATTTCAAGTTTTATCTCAATTTCTTAAAAATTTTTTCTATACCCCTTTAGGAGGTTTTAATTAATGGCGGAATGGATTGGGATAGGCCGGCGAGCAAGACGTTGTTATGGTTTTGATGAAGTCGCCCTCGTCCCAGGCATGGTCACCGTTAATCCTAATGAAGTGGACACCAGCTGGACCATTGCGGGTAAGAAATTTCAAGTCCCTATCTTAGCCGCTGCCATGGATGGGGTTGTGGATGTTAAGTTTGCGATTGCCATGGGTAAGTTTGGCGGAATTGCTGTCCTTAATCTGGATGGTATTCAAACACGGTATGAAAATCCGGATGAAGTCTTAAAGCAAATCGCAAGTGCTAGCCCTCAAGAAGCTACTAAATTAGTTCAGAGTGTGTATCTGAACCCTGTTAAAGAAAAGCTTATTGCCAAAAGAATTAAAGAAATTAAAGCGGCCAAAGTTCCTGCCGTGGTAAGCTGTATTCCCCAAAATGCCCAAAAGTTCGCCGAGATTGCTCAAGAAGCAGGTTGTGATATTTTTGTTGTCCAGTCCACGGTGGCCACGGTTAGACATATTTCCACGGAATATAAGATACTAGATCTAGCCAAATTTTGTAGCTCATTGAAAATCCCCGTGATTTTTGGTAATTGTGTTACTTACGACGTGGCCTTAGAATTGATGGAGATCGGCGCTTCCGGTATTTTAGTCGGGATAGGCCCCGGAGCGGCATGTACCACGCGGGGCGTTTTAGGTATTGGTATTCCACAGATTAGCTCCACGGTTGACACCGCAGCAGCACGCGATTATTTTTTTAAGCGAAAGGGCAAATATATTCCTATTATTACCGATGGCGGAATGCGGATTGGCGGTGAGATTTGTAAAGCCTTAGCCGCAGGAGCGGATGCAGTGATGGTGGGCTCGGCGTTTGCTCGAGCTGAAGAAGCACCCGGCCGTGGGTTTCACTGGGGAATGGCGACTTCTCATGCGAATCTCCCCCGAGGAACGAGAATTCAGGTGGGCACCAGCGGCACCCTCCAAGAGATCTTGTTTGGTCCGGCGAAAGTTGATGACGGTTCGCAGAATCTTGTCGGAGCTTTAAAAACTTCCATGGGTTCCCTAGGTGCTTCCAACACTAAAGAGATGCATGATGTCGAAATCATCATTGCTTCCTCCATACAAACTGAAGGAAAAGTTTTCCAAGTGGGGCAACGGGTTGGTATGGGGAAATAAATCAGGAAAAAAATATGACCAAAAAAAGCGCTCGCAGAAAAAAAGTCAGTCCCAAGAAAAAAAGAATCTCGACTAAAAGGAAAAGAATCACGGCTAAAAGGAGAAGAATTTTCGCTAAAAAAATTTCAAGAAAACGAACGTGGCGTCAAACCCCCCACCGTCGATTATCCCTACCCGAAAAAATCAGTAAACCTCGCAATAAAGATATTATTTTAGTCCTTGATTTTGGATCGCAGTATACGCAACTGATTGCCCGACGGATTCGGGAAAATAAAGTTTTCAGTCAAATTGTCCCCTATAACATCTCGATTGAGGAAATCAAAAAAGTTAGTCCGAAAGGCCTTGTCCTTTCGGGAGGGCCTTTAAGTGTTTATGACGAGAGCGCGCCTTTACCGAGACAAGAGATTTTTAAATTAGGTTTACCTATTTTAGGAATTTGCTATGGGATGCAAGCCATTACCGAGATGTTTGGTGGCAAAGTTGAGCGAAGCAAAGAACGGGAATTTGGTCGTACGGAATTATTTGTCGATAGCAACAGCGATCTTTTCGTGAATTTGCCCAGTAATCTCACCTGCTGGATGAGTCACTCCGATGAGATTAAGAAAATCCCAGCGGGATTTATACGGCTTGCCCACACCTTGAGTGCGCCGGTGGCGGCTATCGCTAATCGCGCTAAGAAAATCTATGGAGTTCAATTTCATCCGGAAGTGGTGCACACGCAACGAGGGAGTCAAATCCTTCTTAATTTTGCTTACCAGATTTGCGGATGTCTTCCTCGCTGGACGATGGATAAATTCATCAATGCCGCTATTAAAGACATTAAAGAAACCATCGGCAATAAACGCGTGGTATTGGGATTAAGTGGTGGCGTTGATTCGACCGTCACGGCCATGCTTATTCATCAGGCGGTCGGTAAACGGTTGCATTGTATCTTCGTCGATAATGGACTGTTACGGAAAAATGAGGTGGCTACCGTCCAAAAAACATTTCAAGAAAATTTAAAAATCAATTTAAAATGTATTGATGCCTCCAACCGATTCTTGCAACGCTTAAAAAATGTGACGGATCCGGAACTCAAACGAAAGATTATTGGCGAAGAATTTGTAAAAGTTTTTCAGGAGGCAGCGAAGAAGATTAGTAATGTCGAATTTCTAGCGCAAGGGACACTTTATCCTGATGTCATTGAATCCATTTCACCTTTGGGAGGGCCTTCTGCTACGATCAAGAGCCATCATAATGTGGGAGGGTTACCGAAAAGTTTGAGACTACACTTGATTGAACCCTTGCGAGAATTGTTTAAGGATGAAGTGCGAGTCATTGGGAAACATCTTGGATCACCGGATATTATTTTGAACCGACAACCCTTCCCAGGTCCAGGCTTAGGGATTCGTATTATGGGTGAAGTCACTAAAGAACGATTGGATATTTTGCGTGAGGCGGATGAACGTGTTTTAGAGGAAGTTAAAAAGGCCGGACTTTACAATCAAGTGTGGCAATCCTTCGCGGTTCTTCTTCCCGTTAAAACGGTCGGTGTGATGGGTGATCAAAGGACTTACGAGCATGTTATTGCGATCCGTTGCGTCAGCAGTATTGACGGCATGACCGCAGATTGGGTCCAATTACCCTATGATCTTTTGGGGAAAATAGCCAACCGCATTATCAATGAAGTCCCCGGTGTTAATCGTGTCGTTTATGATGTTAGCTCTAAACCGCCGGCAACGATTGAATGGGAATAGATGACCGGGGATCGGGATTCGGATATCGTCATTCGTCTTCGAAATAACAAATTCGTTCTTCGAGCAATAATTCACGAACCCCGAACCCCGAACGACGATATCCAGATTTAATATGTATCATTCCGATTTTGTTCATCTGCATGTCCACACCCAATTCAGCCTCCTCGATGGTGCCTGTCGAGTTAAAGAATTAGTCAAAAAAGCCGCCGATTATAAAATGCCCGCCTTGGGGATGACCGATCACGGCAACCTATTTGGGGCTATTGATTTTTATCAAACATGTATCAAGATGGGAGTCAAACCCATTATTGGTTGTGAGGCGTACCTTGCTCCATCCAGCCGATTGGATAAAAGCCCGCGTCAAGGAGCAACTTCCCATATTGTCTTGTTTGCCAAAGATGAAAGGGGTTACAGTAATCTGATGAAGCTCGTTTCGGCGGGCTATTTAGAAGGATTTTACTATAAACCCCGGATGGATAAAGAGATTTTATCTCAGCTTTCCGAAGGGTTGTTATGTACTTCTGCTTGTTTGCGAGGAGAAATTGCCTCCAAACTGCGGGAAGGAAATTACAGCAGCGCTTTGAAAACAGCCGATGAATATCAGCAAATTTTTGGGAAAGGTAATTTTTATCTCGAATTGATGGAGCATGGGATTCCGGAACAAAAAAGTGCTAATGAAGGGCTTATAAAAATATCCAAAGATTTAAATATCCCCTTGGTCGTCACCAATGATGTGCATTATTTAGAGCAGTCCCAATTTATGGCACATGAGGCGCTTTTGTGCATTCAGACACAGACGGTTCTTAATGACCCCAACCGCCTGCGCTTAAAAACCGATCAGTTCTATTTTAAGGATCCAGAAGAAATGAAAAAGGAATTTGCTTGGATTCCTGAAGCTCTGCAAAGCACCATTGAGATTGCCGAAAAATGTAACTTGGAATTACGGTTTGATGAATATCACCTTCCTAACTATGATCCACCTCCTGAAAAAACAAAAGAGGAATTTTTGAGAGAGCTATGTTTAAAAGGAATACAACAACGTTATGGCCGTGCCACGAAAGAAATAGAAGAACGCCTTCAATATGAATTGTCCGTCATCAAAAAAATGGAATTTGTCAGTTATTTTCTTATCGTCTGGGACTTTATCCATTACGCCAAACAAAAAGGGATTCCGGTAGGACCGGGACGGGGATCAGCGGCGGGAAGCCTTGTTAGTTATTTATTGGGTATAACGAATTTGGATCCTATCAAATATGGACTTTTATTTGAACGTTTTCTTAATCCGGAGCGTTTAGGGATGCCGGATATCGATATCGATTTTTGTTTTGAACGTCGAGGAGAAGTTATCAATTATGTAACGAAAAAATATGGCAAAGATAATGTGGCGCAGATTATAACGTTTGGAACCATGCAGGCTCGGGCTGCGGTGCGGGATGTCGGTCGGGTCATGGGGGTTTCGTATACGGATGTAGACAAAATTGCTAAGCTTATTCCGGCGGAAGTAGGGATGACCCTTAAAACCGCTCTGACCGTTGAACCCCAATTAAGTAAATTGTATCAAGAAGATAAGGTAGCGGCGGAAATCATTAACACCGCCCAAGTTTTAGAAGGACTTAACCGTCACGCCTCCATTCATGCCGCGGGGGTGGTTATTTCGGATAAACCATTAACCGAATACGTTCCTCTTTTTAAGACGAGTGATGATCAGGTCACGACTGGTTATTCGATGGATGGAATTGCGAAAATTGGTCTTTTAAAGATGGACTTTTTAGGATTGAGGACGCTGACGGTTATCGATCATACGGTTAAGCTCACCAAGAAAACGAGAGGCGTTGAGATTGATATTGATAAAATTCCTTTAGATGATTCTAAGACATACGAACTCCTAGGGCAAGCCAGTAGTTTTGGGATATTTCAACTAGAAAGCGCGGGGATGCGAGAACTTCTGAAAAAGTCGAGACCTTCCCAATTTGAGGATTTAATCTCTATTTTAGCGCTTTATCGACCTGGGCCCATGGGAAGTGGGATGCTGGAAGATTTCATTAAGCGTAAACGAGGAGAAGTCCCCGTTAGATATGATCATCCTAAACTGGAACTAGTTTTAAAGTCTACGTACGGGATTATCGTTTACCAAGAACAAGTCATGCAGATGGCGAGTGTCTTAGCGGGTTTTACCATGACGCAAGCTGATCATCTAAGGCGCGCCATGAGTAAAAAAATTCCTGAGGTTATGGATCAGATACGGAAAGATTTTGTGGAAGGGTGTTTCAAAACTAATAAGATTAGAGAGGAGCAGGCCAACAAATTATTTGATCTTATTGATTATTTTTCCGGATATGGTTTTAACCGTAGTCATTCGGCAGCTTATGCACTTATCTCATATCAAACCGCTTATTTAAAAGCGAACTTTTCCGTTGAATTTATGAGTGCCCTACTCACCAGTGAGCGCGATAATACAGATAAAATTGTCGAATATGTCCGAGAAGCGGAGGAGATGGGGATCGGAATTTTACCTCCGGATATTAATGAAAGTTTTAGTAATTTTAGTGTAATTGATGCAAAAGCCATTCGCTTTGGATTTCTAGCGGTTAAGAATGTTGGGCAAACAGCTATCGAATCGATTGTGAATAACAGAAATACTAGTGGCTCTTATAAATCAATCTACGATTTTTGTGAACGGGTTGATTTAAGGTTGGTTAATCGGAAGGTTATTGAAAGTCTTATTAAATGTGGCGCCCTTGATTGTTTTAAAATTTATCGTTCTCAACTGATGGCTATTGCGGAAAAGGCTTTGGAAAGGGGAGCCCAAAATCAGAAAGAAAAGGCGGCGGGACAGTTTTCATTTTTTGATATGGGTGGGGACGGCGAAAGTTTTAGTGTCGGGAAAGAGGAAATTCCTCAGGCTAAGGAATGGCCAAAACCTCAAGTTTTAGCGTATGAACGCGAAACACTGGGTTTTTATATGAGTGGGCACCCTTTGAATCAGTTTAAGATGGAGATCAAAGAGTTTACGGATTATACTACTAAGAATTTAAGCCAAGTCACGGATGGTCAGGAAGTTAAAATGGTTGGTTTAATTAACAGTGTTAAACTCACTACAACCCGTAAGACAAATGAACGTATGGCTATCCTTAATTTGGAAGATTTGGATGGTGTGGTTGAGGCCGTTGTATTTCCTTCCACTTATTCCGGTGTCGCCTCTTATCTAAAGGAAGGAGAGATCGTGGTCCTCAAAGGAAGAGTTAGTTTCCGTGAAGAAGAGCCTAAAATAGTGGTGAGTGAAATTAAGCATGTCGATGAACTATATAAGTCGATCAAAGCAATCAAAGTTGATTTATCTGGTGTTAATTCAATGGGATTGGAAAAATTAAAGGAAAAATTGTCCCAATTTCCCGGGAAAACGCCAGTCTATTTACAGCTCAATACAAAATCCTACAAAAGTGTGCAAATTTTAGTTGGCGAAGATCTTTTTGTCTCGCCCAGCGAAGGTTTAATGGAGGAGCTAAGAGAATTGGTGGGGGAAAATCGATTCTCAGTTACTATTTAGTTTCGCTAGGATAAATATTAATTGAAGGGGAGAGTAAAAGTATAATTTTATATATTCGATTATTGAAAAGTATTATTAGTAATAGAAAGCAATTCTAATACTACCAATTTATTTAGTGTTTGCAATCCTCAGTATTTATTCCTTGACACCGTAACACATTGCTGATACTCTACTTAGGATTAGGAGGTGAATCAATGACTAAAAAAGATATAGTTTTAAAAATTACGGATATGACTGGGATAAAACAGGTTGATGTTAAAAAAATCGTCCAAAAAACATTTGATGTGATTGTTGATAGTCTGACGCGTTTAGAAAAAGTAGAGCTACGTAATTTTGGTGTATTTAAAATAAAAGAAAGACGCGCTCGTTATGGACGGAATCCACGTACCGGTGAAAGTGTCCCTGTCCCACCCCGCAAAGTCGTAGTTTTCAAGCCTGGCCTGGAAATGAAGCATAAGATTAAATAGTTGTAAGGACAGCCCCAACTCATCTTAATATCTATTTAAGGAAGTAATTGGTACTGTATTACTATTGGATTTTAATACATATATAGTGGAGTAGAAGATTTTATTTAAGGGTGGAGAAAATGTAAGACTCCGCCCTTTAAGGTTTATAGAGGGAGAATTATGCTCAAGAAATTTTTGGTTCCTAGAGGTACTAGCGATATCCTTCCTGATGAAATTTTTCGCTGGCAAGAGGTTGAAAGCGAGGTACGAAATCTACTAAGAGTATACGGCTATAAAGAGATCCGTACACCCATCTTTGAAGAGACTGATCTTTTTGTCCGCTCGATGGGACAGACTAGTGATGTTGTACAAAAGCAAATGCTCACTTTACAGTCTCAGAAAAAAAGTGATGCCGATGATATTGAAATCGGAGGATTGTCCCTAAGGCCGGAAGGAACAGCACCCATTGTAAGATCCTATATCCAGAATGATCTAGATAAAAAAGAAAGTTTGTCGAAACTCTTTTATATCGGTCCGATGTTTCGGGGGGAGCGGCCGCAGAAAGGTCGCCTGCGCCAGTTTCATCAAATAGGAGTAGAGGCGATTGGGCCGGGGACCTCTTCACCTTACTTAGATGCTGAAGTGATTGCATTGAGTGTTAATATTTTGAAAGTCTTAGATATTAAGCACTATAGACTAAAAATAAATACATTAGGAGCATTGCAAGACAAAGAAAATTTTTCTAAATTTCTGCGACAAAAATTGAAACCGAACGTTTCTAACTTATGTGAAGATTGTCAAAAGAGATTCGAAAGAAATGTCTTTCGCATTCTTGACTGTAAAAACAAAACATGTAAACTGGTTGTAGATCAATTAGAGCTGGGGTCCGATTATCTTTCGGAAGAAAGCCGAAGATATTTTGCTCATGTGAGAGAGGCTTTAGATAGTCTTAATATAGAATATGAGCAGTCTTTTAAATTAGTTAGAGGATTAGATTATTATACGCACACGGTTTTTGAAATTTCGGATTCGTCTTTGGGCAGTCAAGACGCGTTAGGGGCAGGCGGTCGATATAATAATTTGGTCAGTGACTTAGGTGGTCCGCAAGTCGACTCGGTCGGATTTGCCTTAGGGATGGAACGAATATTACTGGCGATGCCCAAAGAAACGATGGTTGCTAAGTCGGCAGTGAACGTCTATATTATTGCTTTAGATGAAATTTCTTTGAAAAGAGCCTTTCAGATTTTAAATATCTTGCGTAGTCACGAGATTTCTAGTGATATGACTTACCGTATTTCATCCTTAAAAAGCCAAATGCGTTTAGCGGATAAAGTAGGAGCACGTTATGTGATGATCCTGGGAGAAAATGAAATTAAAAAGGGTGTGGTGACATTAAAGGATATGCAAACAGGGACACAACGCGAAGAAAAAGTAGATAATTTAAGTAAAATCACTCAGCAATTAATCGAAAAGCAGTTATAAAACTATGCTCAGATCCCATACGTGCGGTGAATTAAGAAAAGAGTATAAAGATAAATGCGTGACCCTGTGTGGCTGGGTTCATAGAAGACGAGATCATGGAAAATTAACGTTTATTGATATTCGTGATCGTTACGGTCTCACACAAGCGGTCTTCGTCCCATCGATATGTCCGCAAGCTCATCAATTGGCTCAAGCATTAGGTCCGGAATTTGTCGTTAAGATCACCGGAAAAGTCTCGGTTCGTCCACCTAAAAATGTTAACCCTCAGATTGCTACGGGTGAGATTGAATTAGTGGCGGAGGATTTAGAAATACTGAATTCGAGTTTAGTCCCTGTTTTTGAAATTGATGATAGCGTTGAGGTCTCGGAAGAGGTAAAATTAACCTATCGCTATTTGGATCTTCGCCGCGAAAAGGTGCAAAAGGCACTATTGTTACGCCACAAACTGTGTGTGGTCATCAGAAATTTTTTGTATCAAGAACAATTTATCGAGGTGGAAACCCCTGTCTTGACAAAATCAACCCCGGAAGGGGCACGGGATTTTTTGGTTCCTTCTCGATTGAATCCAGGATTATTTTTTGCGTTGCCGCAATCGCCGCAGTTGTTTAAACAAATCTTGATGGTTTCTGGTCTCGACCGATATTTTCAGATCGTCAAATGTTTTCGGGATGAAGACCTCCGGGCGGATCGTCAACCAGAGTTTACCCAACTAGATATGGAAATGTCCTTTGTCACAGAGGAAGATATTTTTGCATTGACGGAACGCTTATTTAAAGAGATTTTTAAGCAAATCCAGGGAATTGATATTGCGATCCCTTTTCCTCGGATAACGCATAAAGAGGCAATGAAAAAATATAAAAGTGATAAACCCGACCTGCGTAAAGACAAAGATGATTTTGCATTTGTTTGGGTTGTTGATTTCCCAATGTTTAAGTATAATGAAGAGGAAAAACGGTGGGAAAGTGAGCATCATCCCTTTACTTCTATAAGGGAAGAGGATCTGCATTATCTGGAAAAGGGAGGATATGAAAAGATTTATGCCCGCTCCTATGACTTGGTTCTCAATGGCCATGAAATCGGCAGTGGCTCAGTGCGTATCCATAAAAAGGAAATGCAACAAAAAATTTTTGAGGCCATCGGCTTGAATAAACAACAGGCCGATAAAAGATTTGGATTTTTGTTGAGAGCTTTCGAATATGGGGCTCCACCTCATGCGGGTGTGGCTTATGGGATAGATCGTTTGGGAGCCATTTTGTCGGGATTAGATTCGATTCGCGATATTATTGCGTTTCCTAAAACTCAAAGAGGAAATTGTTTAATGACAGATGCTCCTTCGCAAGTGGATAAACAACAAATAACAGATTTAGGTTTAATGATTATTAAAAAAGGAGGCAAAGATGCCTAAATTGTTAAAAGCTGTGAGTTTAATCTTTTTCATCACATTTGTCACTGGCTGTGGCACAACGAGCGGGGGAGGAGGGGTCACAGTACGAACGTACTCTGAGGATAGGCTAAGAGTGGATCAAGAGATCATGGGGAATGCCGGTTATTTGGTCGGAGGACCTAAAGCAGCAGAAAATACCCAGACGAAAAAAACACGTCGCGTATATGTTATGGAATTTACTAAAAATCCTCCGGAGGATTTAAGTATTCCAGCCATGCCTCCGGCAGCTCCTTCTTCTAGTTATACGCCTCCACCAGCACCGGAACCAACGGTATTCAGACCAGCCATTCCGCCTATTAACTTAGAGGAAGTTCAGCCAGAAAAATCAACGGAAACGTCGTTTGAAGAGTATACCGTCGAAAAAAATGATACCTTGCAGAAAATTTCAAAGAAGTTTTATAATTCTTACAGTAAATGGCATAAGATTTATGATGTCAATAAAGATAAAATTCCCGATCCTAATCGGATTAAAGCAGGGGTAATTCTCAAAATTCCACATTAATGCGATCCTTTTAAAGGGTGAACAAGGAGAGGTGAAATTGCGATAATGGAAAAAGACATTTTATTTGATAATAACAAAGACCTCCAAGTTCTTTTTGGAAAATATGATCAAAATTTACGGTTAATAGAACAAGAACTGGGGGTGAAGATTATCCGCAGCCAAAATGGTATTCGAGTAACCGGAACAAGAGAGCAAACTGAGAGAGTTGCGGATTTAATCGATTATCTCAATGGCATTTCGGATAATGGATGGGAAGTAAAACGACGCGATATTATTTACGCCCTTAAATTAGCCGGGTCTGAAAAGGGAATCGATTTTAAACGTTTAGCCAAAGAAAAGATTGATGTCTCGGTTAAGGGCGCACTAGTTACCCCCAAAACCAGAGGCCAGATTGATTATGTGGATGCCATCAAACATTATGACATTGTCTTTTGTATTGGCCCGGCGGGAACAGGGAAGACTTATTTAGCGATGGCCATGGCTGTCAATGCTCTTAAAAAAGGTTTGGTACGACGCATTATTTTAACAAGACCGGCGATTGAAGCAGGCGAAAGTTTGGGATTTCTCCCCGGCGATATGGTGGAGAAAGTTCTTCCTTATTTGCGGCCATTGTATGATGCCCTTTACGATATGATGGAGCCCGAAAAGGTTGAACAGCTTTCCGAACAGGGCATTATTGAGGTGGCGCCGTTGGCCTTTATGCGCGGGCGGACCTTAAATGATGCTTTTGTCATTCTTGATGAAGCACAAAACTGCACACCGTTTCAGATGAAAATGTTTCTCACGCGCCTCGGATTTGATTCCAAAACGGTTATTACCGGCGATTTAACACAAAGCGATCTTCCCAAAAATTCCCCTACAGGATTATTAGAGGCCCAGAGGATTCTTAAAGATATTGAAGGGATTAAGTTTGTTTACTTGACGGGAGAAGATGTTGTGCGTCACGAATTGGTGCAAAGGATTATTGAGGCCTATGAAAAATCTGGTGGTAAGCAAAGTTGATTCTCTTCAACCCTTCATGAATTAATAACATGCCCCAGAGAACGAACATAGATACAGGTCATGCCACGATTGCGATTTTTGTTATTTTATTTTTAACGGTCTATTGTCAGATTATTCATTTCCCCGCCCTGATTTCTTTACTGATTCTATTTTCAGGTATTCACCTTTTTTATTCCACAAAAGCCAACCTTAAACTTTTTTTGCATTTGTCATTGTTGTTGACCGTAATTCTTTTTACCGCTCACGCAGTGACGACCTATACCACAACCCCCATTTATTATATTCCCATAGCGAGTGTTGCAATGCTAACCATGCTTTTGTTTAATGATCTGCAATTGTCATTCTTAATGGCGTTGATGAGCAGTGCCGTCGTTTGTTTAGCGGTCAACGGTAATTTACAACTCATGATTACTTTTTTTTTAGGTAACTTAACTGCCGCTTATATAGTTCGGGAGGCCCGAACCCGAGGGCAACTGATTGGCGCAGGTCTTTATGTTAGTATTATTCAGGTGATGTGTATTGTCCTCCAATATCCCCAATGGGATTTTTTATTAACCAAGAATTTTTTCTTAAACTATCTGCGTCCCCTTATGATCAACGGCATTCTTTCTTCCTTTGTGGTTATCGCAACTTTAAAGATCTTCGAATATATTTTTGGTGTATTAACCAATTTTAGTCTATTAGAGTTAACGGATTTTAATCAACCGCTTTTAAAACGATTGATCATGGAGGCCCCCGGCACATATCATCACAGCCTCATTGTGAGTAATTTGGCGGAGTCAGCAGCGGATGCAATCGGTGCCAATGGCCTTTTAGCCAGGGTGGGTGGGTATTATCACGATGTGGGGAAGATTGTTAAGCCCGAATATTTTACCGAAAATCAAATGCACGGCGGCAATAAACACGATCATATTGAACCCTCAATGAGCCGTTTGGTGATTATGAATCATGTCAAGGAGGGCATTGAATTAGCCCAGAAATATAAACTTAATCCGAAAATCATTGATTTTATCCCGCAGCATCACGGAACAAGTCTTATGCATTTTTTTTATCAGCGGGCTTTGGAAGAAGCGAGTGACCCGAGTTCTGTTCGAGAAGAACACTTCCGTTATCCCGGACCGAAACCGCAAACACGCGAGGCCGCCATTCTTCTTTTAGCGGATTCGTCGGAAGGCGCTACCCGTGCTTTAGAGGAGACCAATCCACAGAATATTGAGGAAACGGTTAGAAAGGTCATTAACAATAAATTTATTGATGGACAATTAGACGAATGCAATCTGACTTTAAAAGAAATTGAAAGAATCGCTCTTACCTTTGTCCGTGTTTTGAGTGCGATGTATCATACACGGGTTAAATACCCCGAGAAAAAGAATAACCATGAAGATCTCAATTCAAAACCAACAAAAGAAAATACCGCTTTCTCCCACCTCAATCATCAAGATCGTAAAGAGAATATTGAAACATGAAGATGTCGTAGATACCGACTTGTGCATTGCCTTCGTCACCGATCGTAAGATCAAGGCCTTAAATAAACAATTTCTTCATCGGGCATATATGACGGATGTCCTCGCTTTTGATTTGAGCGATAGCAACGCACCCTTTCTTAAAAAAGTTGGGCAGTCGAAAAAGGTGAGGAAAGTAAAAGGTGATGTTATCATTTCCACGACAACAGCCTTTAGAAATTCGGAAATTTATCATACTTTACCAGAGGATGAGATTATTTTATATATCATTCATGGGATATTACATTTATTAGGATATGATGACCATTCTCTCAAGGATATCAAGCGTATGAGAAAAAAAGAGCAGTTGATTATGAAACATTTAAAAGATAACATTTGACGATTTTATCCTACCGGATGAATAGAAGCGAAATATGATTTTAAAGACGGAAGGAATCGTTCTTAAGTCCTTTGATTTTCGCGAAACCAGTCGCATTGCTGTCTTTTTTACAAAAGATTATGGCAGGGTGAGTGGCGTTTTAAAGGGAATTCGTAAAGATCACAAAAAATTCGGAAGTAGTGTTGATAAATTTACAGTGAATGATATTGTTTATTATCAGTACCGCAATTCGGACTTGCATCTGATTAGTCAATGCGACCTGCGGCAATTTTTTCTTCCCATTCGACAGGATCTTAAAAAAACGATGGCCGCCAATTATATTTTGGAATTGGTGTATATCCTTATGCCACCCGAGGAAAAGAATCTAAAAGTTTATCAGTTAATGACGGATTTTTTCAATAGTTTGGAAACAGCATCTGATATGAATAAGCTCGTTCATATTTTTCAGATCAAGACTTTATTTTATTCAGGATTTCGTCCGCATTTGGATACTTGTCTTAAATGTCAGTCAAAAATTTTTGGAAAGGCGAGATTTAGTTTGGACGATGGGGGACTCGTTTGTTTAAACTGTGAACTAAGTGATACAGCGGTCAGTTTTATTTCTCCAGGTGCGGTGGCGTCGATCCTCCATATTGAAAAGAATGATTGGCCAACAAGTTTGCGATTGAGCCTCACCGAGCAGGTTCAAAAAGAATTAAAATATATTTTAAATAATTTTTTGGTTTATCATTTGGGCCGACGGATCAAAAGCGAAAAATACCTTTGAAAGTGGATTAAAGCGATTCCAGTAGGTCATCTTCTAAAGATATTGTTAATTTTTTCGATGAGTGGTTATTGATTTGTGACAAAATATCTTTCGCCAGGGTTTTACCAATTTGGTTAACCTGACTGAGTTTATCGACCGAAGAATATTTGAGATCGGAAATTTTTTTAAAGTTGCTGCTAAAAAGGTTGCGGGCACGAATTCGACCAATACCTTTGAGTTGCGTCAGCTCCAATAGCTCTTCTTTGATTCCATACTCAACACGTTGTCTTAAATTTTCTAAGACAAAGGTTAATTTTTTCATCTGAAAAAGTTCTGCAAAAACAGAGGCCGCATGCAGTAACCATTGGGTGGCCTCGGTATGTCGGTAGATATCTCCCGGGCCTATTCCAAATTGATCACAAATGACCTCTTCCTTTTCTTCTTCGGTCCACTGAGATAACATCCACGTGGTTTTCATGATCGAGGCCTGAGCGAAGAAATCTTCTAAGATCGGAAGATCTTTTTGGGATAAAATAAGTTCATCGCGATAATTGGCGGTAAACATTTCCAGATCTTCAAAGTCTTTTTGATTGACGTTTAAAAGCGGATGGTCGGGACAACAGCAGATAAGATGAAGCAATCCAATGCTCGAGAACGATTTGCCAGCAGTAATTTTTTTTAATCCATCCCTCAGAGTAATACTTGACATCGGATCGATGTACAACCGGCTGGTGCTTTGACCGAAGGCAGTTGCGTAGTAGCTAAAACCACTTTTTTCAATAAACCCTTCGCTTTGCAGGAACCCAAAGATATGGCTAATTAATTCAATTAAATTGTTAATTCTTTTCTGGTGAGCTAAAAAGGTGTGCGCAATAAATTCGAACATACTGTTAACGTCATGGACATATCCCCCGGCAATGGAGGCCAGGACGTGCATGCGTAAGGCTGATTCGTTTCCTAGTTTAGAGATTACGGGCTCGGGATCGGCGTTGATGTAACGATCAAAAAGCGCGCTTAATTCGGAAAGAGATTTTGCCATCAAGACAGCTTCGCCGTATTGATCATATTGTGGTCGTCCAGCTCGGCCCGCGCATTGTTTGTATTCTGAGGTCGGGATGTAAGAGGCGCCTAAACCTTCTTCAAATCGTTTGCAGTCGCGGATGATTGCCCGTCGGGCTGGTAAATTTACTCCCGCGGCAAGGGTTGGAGTAGAACAGATGACCTTAATTAAATTCTTTTTAAAATGATCTTCAATGAGTTTACGTTGTTTCGGTTTTAACCCGGCATGATGGAAGGCACAACCCAACCGAATAACTTCCGCTAACTTGCGGCACATTTTGGTGGAACTGGAATGTGCCCCAGAAATGGTT
Source organism: Candidatus Omnitrophota bacterium (assembly GCA_023247475.1). Lineage (GTDB taxonomy): Bacteria > Omnitrophota > Gorgyraeia > Zapsychrales > JAHFGK01 > JAHFGK01. The sequence continues at coordinate 16,414 of JAHFGK010000004.1, read as the reverse complement.
TTAGATAACATGGCTAATTCTTTTTTCTCATCCTCACTAAGAGTTAAAGTGACACTTTTACAAATTTGTCGACTGGTTGCTTGAGCCGAACGACGCGAATTGACAAAGATGAGTACTTGTCCCTTCCCGCGTAAGGTATCCAAGGTTAATTTGCTTAAATCATCGTCGGGTTCTTCCTTGACTAAACGAGCCGGCCCTTGGTTAAATTTAATAACCTCATTAAAATAAACGCCTTCCCTTAAGGGAATTGGACGCCAGTCACTTAAAACCAATTTGGCTTTTAGCCAATCCGCCATTTCTTTAGCATTCTTGACGGTGGCACTAAGGGCTAGGATTTGTGCCTTCGGATTGAACTGTTTGATACGGGCAGTGAGAATTTCAAGAGTAGGTCCACGAGTTCCATCATTAATGAAATGGATTTCATCTAAGACAACAACAGAAAGAGATTGAATCAACCATTGCGCCCGGGTGCGAAGAAGGGAGTCGACTTTTTCGGCTGTTGCGATTAATATTTGAAAACGGTTAAGAAATTTGTTGGGGGCATCAAAGTCCCCCGTGGCTAAACCCACTTTGATTTTTAGCCGAGCATATTTTTTTTTAAAGTCTTCGTATTTTTCACTCGCGAGGGCCTTCAAAGGAACGATATATAAACACCGGCCATTGTTGTGCACAATGGATTTGAGCATACACAATTCCGCGATGAGCGTTTTTCCAGCGGCGGTAGGGACCGACATTAAAAGATTTTCCCCCTTTAAGCAGCCAATTTTAATGGCACTCGTTTGGGGGGGATAGAAGTCCGTCATTCCAAATTGAGACAAAATATCAATCACTTCCTCAGGGAAATGATATTCGGTAAGAGCATTTTTAATTTTCATTGGACAGCAGTCTCAAGTTTCCAGATGCAATTTTCCATGATAATAATTGCGAACCTATTTCTAACATAAAAGCATATCAAAGTCAATTGAGCTCATTGTTATTGTGGTTTCTCAATTCACTTAAGTGGTTATTTTGATTGACCACTTTCTATAAAAAAATTATAATCTTTCTATTATTTAATAGATGTAAAAAAGAGGAAAACTAAAGATTCCATGAGGGTTGTGGTTCAAAGAGTCAAAGAGGCGTATGTTAAAGTGGAGGAGAACATCGTTGGTGCAATTGCCCAGGGGATGGTGGTCTTAATCGGTATGGCTAAAGAGGATTCCACGCAAGACGCTGACTTTTTGGTTAAAAAGATCATTGAACTGCGGATTTTTGAAGACAAAGAGGGGAAAATGAATCTTTCTTCTCTTGAGGTTGGTGCGCAATTTTTGGTAGTTTCGCAGTTTACCCTTCTTGGCGATTGTTCCAAAGGACGTCGACCTTCCTTTGACCAGGCTGCCGATCCTCAGAAGGCGGAGCAACTCTATCACTATTTCATTGACCAATTAACCAAGTATAATGTTAAAGTGAAAACAGGACAGTTCCGGGCGATGATGGATGTTGGTTTGGTTAATGACGGTCCGGTGACGTTTGTTATTGAGAGTAAAACTTGAATGTAATATGAACATCATCGACACGCACGCCCATCTGGATCATCTGGATAATATTGAACAAGCTTTAAAAAGTGCTTCCGAAAATGGTGTGGAGGCCATTGTTGCGGTCGGCGTGGATCTCGCGGCTAACAAAAAGAATTTGGAACTGAAATTTAAAACTCAACATCCTAAAATTTATGTGGCGTTAGGTATTCATCCCGGCAATATTAAACAGGGAGAAGTGGATGATGGTATCCAATTTATCCGGGATCATATCCGTGAGGCCAAGGCCATCGGGGAGATTGGATTAGATTTTTGGTACAAGTGGGTGAAAAAGGATCAGCAAAAAAAAGATGAACAACGTCAAGTTTTTCGTCGGCAGCTTAAGTTAGCCAAAGAATTTAATTTGCCTGTGGTTATACATTCTCGGGGAACGTGGCGGGAATGTTTTGAAACAGCGAAAGAAGAGGGAATAAAAAAGGCTGTCTTTCATTGGTACAGTGGTCCTCTGGATGTCCTTGAGGATATTGTCAAAAATGATTACTTTGTTTCCGCGACCCCTAGCATCGTGTATAGCCCTCAGTCCCGTGAGGCCATTAGGCATGCTCCCATTGAAAATACTCTGATTGAAACCGATAGCCCAGTTTATTTTGGTACGGATGAAACTGACGGATTTAAAGCTGAACCTAAAGATGTTGTTCGAACATTGAAGGCCTATTGTGCGCTAAAAAATATGGAGGAAGAAAAGGCACTAGAAATTTTCAATCGCAACGCGAAAAAATTTTTTGGTCTCGATTAAAATCAACGAGATCTCGTCTTTACAAATTCACTAACTTATTATAAGGTTATCATTACATATAAGGAGAGAGTATGAAAAAAATTATCATTGTCTTTCTAGCTTTAGTTTTGATTATTACGGGATCTTACATCGTTTTGAATCAGAAAAAGGCATTATTAAGGGGCGTGGATATTGCTCAAGTTGTACCGGAAGGACCGCTTTTTTATATTCGCGTATCCCATATTAAAAAAAATGTCGATGATTTTACCAGCACTAAATTTTGGCAAGATTTAAGGAAAATCAGTATAAAACGCATCATACAAGAAATGAATTATGGTGAGGCACACATAGCAGCTTATGATGCTTTTAAAACCAAAACCCTTGATGGAGCTAACAATTTGTTATCGAGCAAACTTTTTGGCCAAAAAATTGGTTTAGCTCTGTATCCCGCCAATATTGATTTTGATCAGTTGGACCCTAAAGCCACACAAGAGTTAATGAGTAGTATCGTTTTAGTTGTACAACTGACTCCCCAAGCGCAGGCTGCGCAATTCATTAACGCTGTCTTTACCCGATTTGCCGAGTCTTCTCCTATGCAGGAGATTAAATATAAAAATCATGTGATTACCCAGATTAAGTCTGAGACAGAGGGTTTAACGATTTATTATGCAAAGATTAAGGATTTTCTTGTGATCAGTTTAAACGACAAAATGATACAAAATTGTATTGATGTTACGACCAAAACAAAAAAATCTTTAGAAGAGGATGCGGATTATAAAAAGACTAGTGAACGATTCTTAAAATCGGCGGATGTGGTCGCTTATGGCCATTATCAGAAATTTGTTTCTGGGATCAAGGACCAAATTGTGAAATTGGCGGCATTAAAATCCCCGACGCATGCTAGTCAAAAATCAATTGAAGATGCCTTCAGTCAGTTTAATGGTTTTACAACCGTGGGTTATTCGTATACCCCCGGCAGTGCTAAATCTGCCGCAACACATATTTCAGCGCAAAATTTTATGATGTTTTACGAACAGGATAAATTAGAACCTTATATTCGCCAACTGTATTCTTGCCAGCCCGTGGAAAATAAAGCGATAAAATTTATTCCTCAGAATGCCGCCATTTATCAGTGGAACAATTGTTTTAATTTCGAAGATTATTGGAAAAAAATGAAAGAAGAGTTCGCTAAACAGCCACAAGGGGAAAATGCGATGACCCCCGAAATGGTGATTACCAAAATTCAAGATGCCCTTAAATTGAATCTAGAAACAGATATTTTACCGGCCTTAGGAAATGAATATGGTGGTTATTTCTTAGATATTAATTTGGAAGGGCTATTCCCTATTCCGCAGATTTTATTCTTTATCAAGATCGATGATCGAGCCAAAGCTGAACATATGATGACGACTTTAGTGAACCAGCCCATCATTAATTTACAGACCGAGGATTATAAGGGAACGGGCATTAAATATTTTTCTTTCCCGTTAGCAGCAAATTTACAGCCTGGTTATTGCTTTTTAGATGAATATTTATTGATCGCGCTGAATCGTGATTTGCTTAAAAGTTCGATCGATGCGTTGGGTGATCCGACCAAATCGTTAACGGCGAACCAGAATTTCAAAGAGATTAATCTAGGACTTACAGAGAAAAGCAATGGTGTCTTTTTCCTCGAAATGACGGAACTGGCTCGTCAAATGGACAAGTTTGTTCAATGGGGGGACCAGTGGCTAACCATGCGTATTGCTCAGCAGAAGGCATTTTTAGAAGGCAGTAAAAAGCGATTAGAAGATTTAAAGGGGGAGATTCAGCAAAAAGAAAAAGAATTGGCAAACTTAAACAGCCATGTGGAAACTTTAACCAAAGCGGCCCCAACAGTTCCCAAGACCAATGGGCCTTCCCAATCTGCTTTTTCTGCGACGCCCGTTGGGGATACAACGGCACCAACTTCCAATGCAGCTGCAGCAGCACCAGAACAAAATCCACCAGTACAACAAAATTCAACTTTGACTTCCGCCGCTTTTCCTGTAGATCCAGCTCAAATTGAGAATTTAAGAAATCAAATCAAAGAAAAAGAAATGAATCTTAATTCCGCCAAAGAGCGACAAAAAGAACTTGAACAATACATTGATCAATCCGTCTCTGCTCGACCGCCCATTGATGAAAAACAAAAAGAATTTTTGGTAAACGAGGTGATTAATCCACTACTAAAGGCGTTGGGGTCCATTCATGCGATGGGCTCAAAGATGATCATCACCAGCGATCATATTGAAACGATATCTTATACCAACGTCGAATAAGAGCCGCTCTGCCATCGGGAGACAAACTGCTTGAACTCTAAGAAGTTAATCATCGCCAGTGTTTTATTAATCTTATGCCTATCTACGAGCGGTTGTGCATTGATTGCTCTACCATTTAAGGTGGTGGGGAAAATTTTGGACATTGTCAGCAGTTTACCGAAACCTCCACCGGGAGTGATCCCCGGGATTCCTTTCTAGGGAAGAATAAGACAATTTATAATGAAGGGGCATTGATGGTAGAAAAGAAAAATTCCCTTAAACTTTGGAAGTATCTGTTGCTATTTGTCCTTTTGGGTTACATCGCCTATCCTGTTTATCAACTCTATCAAAAGTACGTCAACGAAAATAAAATTCTCAAACAAATCATCAGTCGTCTGGAAGCGGATTCGCGAATCGCCGAGGTTCTGGTCACGGAAGTGCAATTTAATCCTATAACGCAAAAGCATATGACGACGATCAAATTTTTGGAATATGACGCTCAAGGAAAACCTCTGGAACCAAAATATTTTACCTTCGCTGGGAATATTATTCAGTTTCAGTCTTTGGTCGTACGCTTCGAGGATATTTATGTCCAAAACGGTGATGCCTTGCGTGGGAAAAGTGCGTATCTGTTTTGGAAGGTTTTTATATTGGACGGAGAGCGGACGCAAGAATATTTGATAACAAATGTGAGTGAAGTGCCAGCCGGATACAAGATTGAAGGGCCCCGTAATGCTTTTGAAGATGAAATCTGGCAGAAGTTTTGGGAATACGTTTTAGATCCTCGGCAATCGAGTAAAAGAGGAATCAAAAACGCTCAGATTGAAGCGCCCGGGACAAAATTTGTCCCGGGGCTTTTGTATACTTTAAAAATTGAACACGACGGCGGCCTTCGGATTGATGTCCAGCAGATTCCGGAGATTTTGAAGGGGGAGAAAGTTTTGAAATAGGGCCTCGGGACTCGGCCCTCGTCGCTTGCAGTTTATTTTTTTAGGAGTCACGAGCCCCGAGCAACGAGAGACGGACAATGCGCCACATGATGGTCAGATTTAAAGTGCATAAGGACAAGGTCGACACCACCAAAAAAGTTATTGTTGAATTCGTCGATGCGGTTAAAGAAAACGAGCCCGCCACCATTCTCTATCAATCCTATCAAGAACATCAGGATGAATGCTCTTTTGTGCATTTTATGATTTTCGAAAGCGAAGAAGCACAGACGATTCACCGCAAGTCTTCATATGTTAAAAAATTTGTTCAATTGTTGTATCCTTTGTGCGATGGTGAGCCGGTGTTTACGAATCTGGGTTTAGTGAGCAGAAACCAACCTTTTTGATTTCAGATTTTTAAAACCTGTGACTTGTGCTCTTGTGTACGTGTGACCTTATATGACCAAAAATAAAGACATCGCTGACATATTTAACCGTATGGGTGCACTCTTGGAGATGCAAGACGAAAATGTCTTCAAGGTGCGGGCATATTATAAGGCGGCGGAAAATATTGAAGATCTCGCGGAAGATATTGAAACATTAAAAAAAGAAGATCGACTCTCGGAGATTCCTGGCATCGGCCAGGCTTTAAAAGAAAAGATCATCGAATATTTAGACACTGGTAAAGTCACGGCTTATGAAAGATTGATTAAAGAAATTCCGGAGACTCTACTGGATATCATGAATATCCCATCGGTGGGACCCAAAAAGGCGAAACTTTTTTATGACCAACTGGGGATTAAAAATGTAGAGAGTTTACGCAAGGCGGCGGAATCAGGAAAATTATTAGGTCTGCCAGGTATTAAAGAGAAAACGATTGAAAATATTTTGAACGGTATCAAGGTGGTCGCTCAAGGTCAAGAGCGGATGAATTTGGGCAAGGCCACACGCATTGCCGAGGAAATTGTTGGCGTACTGCAAAAATTGTCGGAGGTCAAAGAGATTTCGGTTGCGGGAAGTCTGCGTCGGATGCGCGAGACCATTCGTGATATCGATATCCTCATTGATTCTTCCAATCCTAAAAAAGTGATGGAGACCTTTGTTCGTCTGCCACAAGTCAAGAGTGTGAATGCTGAAGGCGATACGAAATCTTCAATCTTGACGAAAGAAAATGTTCAGATCGATCTGCGTGTGGTTGATCCTCAATGTTGGGGTGCGGCGCTTCTGTATTTTACGGGTTCAAAAAATTTTAATGTCAAACTGCGGCAGATCGCGATTAAAAAAAATATGAAGGTCAATGAATACGGAATTTTCTCCCTGAAGGGCGACAAAGAAAAGTGCATCGCCAGCAAAACAGAAAAAGATTGTTTCGAGGCCCTCGGTCTTCCATATGTTCCTCCAGAAATTCGTGAAGATATTGGCGAAAATGAACTTTTCCTCGGTAATGAAATTCTTAAAGTGCCAAAATTGATTGAGCTTGACGATATTAAAGGAGAATTGCATGTACACTCGACTTGGTCGGATGGGCGACATACCATTGCCCAGATGGTTGCAGCGGCGCAGGCGAGAGGTTACGAATACTTAGCCATCAGTGATCACTCCCCCCGTCTTATAGTAGCTGGTGGCGTTTCGGTGGAAAATTTAAAGAAAAAAAAGAAAGAAATTGATGAACTTAATAAAAAATTAAAGAATTTTTGTGTTTTGTTTGGAACAGAAGTAGAAATAGACAGCGAAGGCAATTTAGATTACAATGATACCACTTTAAGTCAGTTTGATATTGTGATTGCGGCCATCCACAGTGGTTTTGAACAAAGTCAAGAACAGCTAACCCGGCGTCTTATCAAAGCGTGCCAAAATAAATACGTCCATATCATAGCTCATCCAACCGGTGTACATTTAGGGAAGCGGGAACCCTATAATATTGATTTTAAAGAATTTTGTAAAGTTGCCATCGATACGAATACCTTTTTAGAAGTTAATTCGTTTCCAGTTCGCTTGGATTTAAACTCCACCAACGTTTATTTTGCTCGTAGCATGGGCGTTAAGTTTGTGATTAATTCCGATTCGCATGCCAGGGAACATTTGGAGTACTTAAAATTTGGCGTGGCAATTGCCAGACGAGGTTGGTTGGAGAAAAAGGATGTGCTGAATACGCTGACGTTGAAGGAATTGCGGAAGGCGATTGGAAAGTGAATTCGCTTTAGCAAACTTGCGTCATTTCATTCTGCAAAGACGGAGCTCATTCATGTACAAAATTCTCAACAAACAAATTCTCGCTTCCGATATCAAACGACTCAATATTTTGGCTCCCGAGATTGCGGTCAAGGTCCAGCCAGGTCAGTATGTGGTCGTTACCCTTAAATCCGGGGAAGAGGGTATTCCTTTAAGTGTGGTTGAATCGGATGCATTGAAGGGAACAATCTCTTTGATTTTCCAAGAACTTGGTAGTACCACGAAACAATTAGGGAACCTCCCCATTAATGATTTTATTTATTCTATTCTGGGGCCTTTAGGGAATTCGGCCACGATCGGAAAAGTGGGTGTCGTGATTTGTATCGCCACCGGAATTGGGGCCGCACAAATTCTTCCTATCGCGCGCGCCTTTAAAAAGAACAGCAATAAAGTCATCGGTATTATCGGAGCCAAAACGAAGAGATCTTTAATGCTGGAACCGCAGATGCGATTGGCCTGTAATAAGATTTTGGTCACGACTAACGATGGTTCTTATGCCCGACGAGGTTTGGCCACCAATATGCTCAAAGAAATTTTGATCCATGAAAAAGTGAATCTTGTGTACGCTGCGGGTTCGGTCGATATGATGGAAGGCGTTTGTCAAATCACTCAACCCAAGCAGATCAGAACCTTGGTGTATTTAACTCCTATTATGATGGACGGGATTGGACAATGCGGTTCTTGTCGTGTGCGCGTCGGAGGACAGATTCGTTTAGCCTGTGTGGATGGCCCGGAATTTGACGGGCATCAAGTGGATTACCCGGATTTAAAAATTCGCATGAATGCTTTTGAGGATATCGGTAAAAGATTTGGTGAACAACTCAAGACCATGCAACAAAAAAGAGAGGGTAACTTTCTCGTGCGTCTACGCAATCTTGTGGATGAAGCGATAAAAAGTTAAATTTTAAAAAGAAATGCAACAGCCCAGCGTCAAAAATCTCCCCAAAGATAAACGGATTAAAAGTTTTAAAGAGGTATCCTTAGGGTTTTCAAAAAAGATTTGTGTTGAGGAAGCCCGACGGTGTCCGCAGTGTGCGGACCCAGTGTGCATGCGGGGGTGTCCTTTAGGGATTGACATTCCAGGATTTATTCGCCTGTTACGGGAGGGTGATCCTAAAGCTGCTTTAGAAAAAATAAGAGAACAAAACAGTTTACCCGCCGTGTGTGGACGTATCTGCACCGCCCCTTGTGAGGAAGCTTGTATATTAAGTGAAGAGAATGCTCCCATTGGCATTCGTGCTCTGGAACGTTTTGTAGCGGATTATGGAAGATCCAAATCGAGCCATAAACGAATTGGGGTACGCAACAATAAAAAAATTGCGATCATTGGTTCTGGCCCGACGGGTTTGAGTGCCGCTGCGACATTGGCGAGGTTAGGGTACCCTGTTACTATTTTTGAGGTGCACGATTTGCCGGGTGGGGTCTTACGTTATGGAATTCCTAACTTTCGATTACCTAAAAATATTTTGGATTCGGAAATTGAAGAAATTAAATCCTACGGTGTTGAAATCAAAACAAATATTCTTATTGGTCAAACGTTAACGATTGAGGATCTTTTAAAGCAAGGGTTTCAGGCGGTTTTGTTGGCATTGGGTGCGGGGGCCCCAAAATTGGTCGATCTCCCGGGAGATAATTTGGGGGGAGTATATTATGATAACGAATTTTTAATGCGCGTCAATGAACTCAAAGAGAATAATTTTTTCAAGATAGAGTCATCGTTTTACGTCGGTCCGCGGATGGCGGTGATTGGCTCCAACTTTGCGGCGTTAGATTGCGCACGTATGGGTGTGCGTTTACAACGTCAGGTGATGATGATTTTTAGCCATACCGAGGACGATATGCAGGTGCACGGTCAAGAAAAAGAATATGCTAAAGAAGAAGGCGTGCAATTGGAGAGTTTAGTAAAACCTTTAGAAATTTTAAGTAATGACCATCATTTTGTTGCCGGATTAAAATGTTTACGGATGGATTTTGCCGATGCGAATTCAACGGAACAATCGGCACATTGGGAAATCAAAGCCGTGGAAGGATCGGAGTTTGTGATGGATGTGGATACCGTGATTCTTGCTATGGGGCAGAAAACAAATTCTTTGATTTCAAGATTATTTCCGAAGGTAAGGGTCAATGAACGCGGATTCATTTGGACCGATCCGGCAACTGGTTCGACCTCGATGTCCGGTGTATTTGCCGGTGGTAATGTGACAACCGGAGCAGGGCCGGTGGTGGATGCAATCGCGGCAGGGAAGAAGGCTGCGGAAAATATTCATCGCTATTTAAAAGGTTAGTAACAAGGAGCGGATAGCGGCGTTTTGTTTTGCATCGGAGGGATTTCTAAAGACCGCTATCCGTTTTCATTTGTTCATTTAGAAAGAAGTTGTGGTACTATGAATTCCCGACAAACTATTCAAGAAATCATCGCAAAAAAGAAAAAGGGCGAAAGAATTGTGATGCTCACCGCCTATGATTATCCTTTAGCCAAGATCATTGATCAATGTGGCATCGATATCATTTTGGTGGGAGATTCTTTGGCAAATGTTGTGTTAGGGCTAAAATCAACACGTGAGGTAGGGATGGAGGTAATGCTTCATCACACCAAAGCGGTCAATCGTGGGGTTGAACATGCACTTTTAGTCGGAGACATGCCTTATGAGGCGTACCAAATTAAACCCGAATTCGCCGTCAAGAATGCGAAACGTTTTGTTGAGGAAGCTGGATGTAATGCCGTCAAATTGGAGTGGTTTGACCGTTGTCTTGACGTGGCTCAAGATATTATCCGAGCCGGAATACCGGTCATGGGACATGTTGGTTTAACACCGCAAAATGCGGAACGATTAGGTGGAATGAAACTACAAGGCAAAGATGCATCGTCGGCACAAAAAATTATTGATAATGCTCAGGCGCTTGAGAAAGTTGGATGTTTTAGCATTGTCTTGGAATGTATCCCGGATAAAATTGCTGAAATCATCACCCGGAAACTTAAAATCCCCACGATTGGAATCGGGGCGGGCCCGGCGTGTGACGGACAGGTTTTGGTGACACATGATCTTTTAGGGCTGTTTGACTGGTATCAACCTAAATTTGCTAAACAATATGTCAAGTTAAATGAAATCATTGGCAAAGCGGTCACGCAATTCCGAGAGGAAGTGAGGCATAAGGATTTTCCCAGCGCTCAATATACGTTCACCATCAAACCACAAGAATTTAAAAAGTTCAAAATCAATAAATAGTATTAAATAAAAGGTTCGTTCCTTTTCAAGAGATCCCATACTTATCCCTTGCATTTTAGAGGACTTTTCGATAAAATAAATCCTTCTGATATTTAATCCCCAACAATTTTATTTCGAAAGAGGAGTGCACGCTGCTGTTGATGACGAATTCTGTGACGATGGAAAGGGTTGTGGCGCTTTGTAAAAGGCGTGGTTTTATTTTTCAGTCATCGGAAATTTATGGCGGATTAGCGAGTGCCTGGGATTATGGTCCCCTCGGTGTAGAATTAAAGTGCAACATCAAGAATGCCTGGTGGAAGGCGGTTGTGCACGAACGCGATGATGTTATCGGTCTAGATACAAGTATCTTAATGCATCCTTTGGTCTGGAAGGCCTCTGGGCATACCGATAACTTTACCGATATCCTGGTCGATTGTAAAAAATGTAAAAAGCGATTCCGTCCTGACCAATTCGGGAATCAATGTCCCCAGTGCGGTTCTAAAGATTTTACCGACGGTCGTCCATTTAATCTGATGTTAAAGACTTATCTCGGAGCTGTTGAAGATGAAAGTGGACTAACGTATTTACGACCAGAAACAGCTCAAGGGATATTTGTGAATTTTAATAATGTGTTAGACGCAACCCACCGTAGACTTCCCTTTGGGATTGCCCAAATCGGGAAATCCTTTCGTAATGAGATAACTCCTGGCAACTACACCTTCCGCACTCGTGAATTTGAACAGATGGAAATTGAGTATTTTACCCGACCTAAGGACGCTGAGAAAGTTCATGAAGAGTGGATTCAGGAACGGTTTCAATGGTATTTGGGTTTAGGCTTGCGAAAAGAAAATTTGCGATTACGTAAACATGGTAAAGACGAACTGGCGCATTATGCGGCAGGCTGTACCGACATTGAATATAATTTTCCTTTCGGCTGGTCGGAGTTGGAGGGAATCGCTAATCGTACCGATTTTGATTTGCGACAACATTCTAAATTTTCCGGTAAAGATTTGCAGTATCAGGATCAGGTTACCAAAGAAAGATTTTTCCCTTATATTATTGAACCTTCGGGCGGGGTGGATCGAGCCGCGCTCGCTTTTTTAGTGGATGCTTACCAGGAAGAGGAAGTTAAAGGGGAATTGCGGGTGGTGCTCCGCTTCAGCAAACAATTAGCCCCAATTAAAGTGGCTGTCTTACCCTTGTTGAAGAAAAATTCTGACATTGTTCATATGGCCCAGCGCATCAAGAAAGATTTACAAAAGCACTTTGTCTGCGTGTATGATGATACAGCCGCGATAGGGAAACTTTATCGTCGACAAGATGAAATAGGAACTTTTTATTGTGTCACGGTCGATGTGCAGTCGCTAGAAGATAAACAAGTGACCGTGCGTGATCGTGATACGATGCAGCAGCAACGGGTTTCGGTTAGCGGGCTGAAAGATTATTTGGTCGAGAAATTTTCGTAATATTTTTAAATTCATTTTAAAGAAAGGTCTAGTTAAAATGGCAAAAAAAGTCGGCAAAGTACCACGAAGCAGTACCGCTACGCAGGCAGTACCGGCCAAAGGCCGGTATGTTTACTCCTTTGGTGGGGGCAAGGCGGAAGGAACAGCGCAAATGAAAAACCTCCTCGGCGGCAAGGGAGCTAACTTAGCCGAAATGGCCGGGCATAAAGATTTAAGATTGCCCGTTCCCCCGGGATTTACCATCACAACCGAGGTATGTACGTATTATTATGCCAATAACAAAAAATATCCGGCCGGTCTTAAAGAACATGTGGAAGCTGCTTTAAAGCGCGTCGAGAAATTAACGGGCAAAAAGTTTGGCGACCCCCACAATCCGCTTTTGGTTTCCGTTCGTTCCGGGGCTCGAAAATCCATGCCAGGGATGATGGAAACAGTTTTAAATGTTGGTCTGACCGAAAAGACAATACCGGGTCTTGTCAAGAAGACCCAGAATGAACGTTTTGTCTACGATGCATATCGACGGTTATTAACAATGTATGCGGATGTGGTTATGGAAAAAGCTGCTGGGATTGAACACAAGGAAGGTAAGGGCGTGCGTGCGCAATTGGAGCACATTTTGGAAGAGACTAAGAAATCAAGAAGTATTTCCAATGATGCGGATTTGACGGTGGGAGATTTAAAAAAAATTTGCGCCCTTTATAAAATTAAGATTAAAGAAGTTTTGGGAAAAGAATTTCCCGATGATCACGAAGCACAGTTGTGGGGAGGCATTTCTGCTGTTTTTAGTTCCTGGAATGGCAAAAGAGCGATATCATATCGTCGCATCGAAGGGATTCCGGATGAATGGGGCACGGCCGTTAATGTGCAAAGCATGGTTTTTGGCAATATGGGTAACAATTCCGCAACGGGTGTGGCCTTCACTCGAAACCCTGGTAATGGCGAAAATAGATTTTACGGAGAGTATTTGATCAATGCCCAAGGAGAAGATGTGGTGGCTGGAATTCGAACCCCGGCACCGATCAACAAATATTCTCAAAGTGATCACAATAAAAATTTAAAAACACTGGAAGAATTAAATTCTAAAGCGTACAAGGAATTAGACGATATCCGTCGACGTCTCGAACGTCATTACCGGGATATGCAAGATATTGAATTCACGACTGAAGAAGGTAAGCTTTATATGTTGCAATGCCGCTCGGGAAAACGTAATGGACCAGCAGCAGTGCGGATGGCCATGGATATGTTACAGGAAGGTTTGATTAAGAAAGAAGAAGTTATTCGACGAGTCACACCGGCTCAGTTAGATGAGCTGTTACATCCCATCATTGATCCGCAAGAAGAAAAGACCGCGAGTTTATTAGGTAAAGGGTTACCGGCGGGACCAGGCGGTGCCGTTGGTCAAATTGTTTTTACCGCGAATGATGCGGTTCGGTGGGCCAAAGAAGGAAAGAAAATTATCTTGGTTCGAGAAGAAACCAATCCCGAAGATGTGGAAGGGATGCGTGCGGCAGAAGCGATTTTAACGGCCCGTGGCGGTATGACCTCGCACGCGGCATTGGTGGCGCGGGGTTGGGGAAAATGTTGTATTGTGGGATGTTCCGAGATGGAAATTGATTTACCTAATAAAACAATGAAGGTCGGGAATAAAGCTCTCCAAGAAGGGGCTTGGATTACTTTAAATGGAACGAAGGGAAAATTTTTTGAAGGTCGACTCTCGATGATTGATGCCACGGAAGAAAATAAATTATTTAATGATTTCCTTAAAGTGTGTGACCAGATACGTACCTTGAAGGTCAGAACGAATGCGGATACCCCGGAGGATGCGGCCAAGGCGCGTGCGTTTGGTGCGGAAGGAATCGGATTATTTCGTACCGAACACATGTTTTACGGAAAAGATTCCGAGGAGCCACTATTTAAACTTCGTAAAGTGATTGTTTCCAAGACGCCGGAGGAACGTCGTCGAGCGTTGACGGAACTTTACCCGCACGTTAAAAAAGATATTAAAGGGACTCTGCAAGCGATGGACGGACTTCCGGTCACGATTCGTTTGTTGGACCCGCCTTTACATGAATTTGTCCCGCATAACAAAGAGCAGCTTAAGAATTTGGCCGACAGCTTAGGGATTTCTCTTGAAATTCTGGATAAGCGGGCTGCTTCTTTACGGGAGAGCAATCCTATGATGGGGCACAGGGGTGTGCGTTTAGGGATTACCTATCCGGAAATTACAGAGATGCAAATCCGTGCTACTTTCGAAGCCGCTATCGAGTTAACACAAGAAGGGAAGAAAATTTTTCCTGAGATTATGATTCCTGTCGTGGGTACGGTTAAGGAATTGCAACATCAAAAGGTAATTGTTGATCGCGTTCACAAAGAAACATGTGCCAAATATCATGTTAAAACAATTCCCTATTTGTTTGGAACGATGATTGAAGTTCCACGCTCGGCCTTAACCGCAAGTCAATTGGCAACGGTGGCTCAGTTCTTTTCTTTTGGGACCAATGATTTAACTCAAATGACGTTTGGTTTTTCCCGCGATGATATTGGCGGATTTTTACCCGACTATTTAAGTCAAAGTATTTTACCGGAAGATCCTTTCCAAAGCATTGATGTGGCGGGAGTGGGGCAGTTGATGCAAATCGCTGTACAGCAAGGCCGTTCGGTCCAAACAAAATTGAAAGTCGGGATCTGCGGTGAACATGGTGGAGACCCTGCTTCCATTGAATTCTGTCACAAAGTGGGCATGGATTATGTCAGCTGTTCTCCGTACCGTGTTCCTATTGCCCGTTTAGCAGCAGCACAGGCGGCTTTGAATTTTTTCGCGGAAACCAAAGGTTTATCGAAGAAGTCGACGGCTAAAAAGCAGTTAGGAAAAAAGTCGAAAAATTCTCGTAAGCAAGTCATGCAGTTGGTTACTGCATAAAATTAAGAAATCACCGAAGAAGGAGAGGTTGCAAGTAACATCATGGTGGATCCGATTAAAGCTTATTTAAAAGATGTCCGACCCATTGCCCTCTTAACACCCGAGGAGGAAATTGATTTAGCCCGAAAAGCTCAAAAAGGTGACCGGGAAGCACGCAATAAAATGATTCGGGCCAATTTGCGTCTGGTCATTAGTATCGCCAAACGATATGTGAATCTGGGGGTGCCATTAAGTGATTTGATTGAAGAGGGGAATATTGGTTTGATGAAAAGTGTAGATAAATTTGACCCCGAAAAAGGTTTTCGTTTTTCAACGTATGCGGCGTGGTGGATTAAACAGGGAGTTTCTCGGGCGATCATTGATCAGGGGAAATTGATTCGTGTCCCGGTGTATATGAATGAGGAGATCCTTAAATATAAGAAAACAACTGAGGAGTTGACCCATAAGCTAAAACGAAAACCTCGCATGGGAGAAATTGCCAAAAAGATGCAGGTCTCGGTGGATAAGGTACGGGACCTGGAAAAGGCGATTGCGAAGATATCCAGCCTAGATGCTCCGATTGGAGAAGAGGGCGACGGACAGGTTAAGGATATTATTGAGGATCAGAGTTTAGTCAGCCCGGATGAGCAAATTGAAATTTTTTTTAATAAAGAGCGGGCTTCGACTTTTTTGGATATGCTGACGGAACGGGAACGTAAGATTTTGGATATGCGGTTTGGTCTGACGGACGGGAACACATGTACGTTAGCGGAAATTGCCAAAGAATTAGGCGTCTCCCGTGAACGTGTTCGGCAATTAGAAGTAGCGACCATTAAGAAGATAAGAGAAATTCTCAAGAGACAAGAGAAGAAAACAAAAATTTCTGACTAAAAAATAAAAAGCGTATCGAATCAATTCCTAAAGTGGCTATTAAACGCAAAAAACAATCCTTCGTTGTTGTCATCCCGAATTTTGAAGATATCTTCCACTCTTTTTACGCCTGTGAAATCATTAAAGGTGTAAGTCTCGGTGCTAGCCCACTTAAGGTTGACCTCCTGATTCATATCACCGACCGATTCAATCATCGCGAATGGTTGGATAGTTTCCTTTTGGATAA